>CAVDJG010000226.1:0-4114 GCA_963609005.1 Acidaminococcaceae bacterium | reverse complement strand
AGCCTACCCGTGCGCTCAAGCTTTATCTGCCTCGGTGTCGTGGGCATTGCATAGCCGTACATCTGCGAGTGGTGGCGGTTGTAGCTCTCGCCAATGATTAGCACGATGTTGGGGCTGCGGAAGGTGCAGCTGTCCACCTGCACCTTGTCGGCCGTGGCAACGAGTTTCTGCACCTGTTTGGCGGTGAGTGTGTTGGCGTAGACGCTGAACACAAGGCGGTATATCGGTTCGTAGAGCACGGCGTGCTTGTTGTCGGTGAGCGTGTGCTCCACTTCGCCTATGTTGCGGCCCGACATAAGTTTCCATGTAGCCGCCTTGTTGTGCCAGCTTGCCGCGGCGGCCCACACCAGCAGTGCAAGCACCGCCGTGCCCGTGATGGGCGTGGCCTTTGCGGCCATCGATGCGGCTTTGGCATGCAGGTCGCGCGCCAGACGGCACACGGCACGGGGCACGAAGTGAGGGAAACGAACCCGCAGGGCCGTAAGCACATGCATTGCTGCAAGCAGCAGAACCCATCCGAGGTTGCTGAATATGATGTCGGGCGACACGCACGACTTTATAAATTCGCCCGCCTCGCGCGAGTCGGTCTCGCCTACAAGCAGAAGCATTGTCGGCGTGAGCGTCGATTCGAATTTCACAAAACAGTAGACATCGATTATGGCTGCGGCATAAAGCACGGCATAAAGCACGGCGCGTGTCCAGATGCGGGCCTTGCGCGGCAGCACAGTGAGCACGGCAGCGAGCAGATAGGTGTCGAGAAACAGTTCAAGGTAGAGGTTCTCGTAAAGTTTAGCGCCGCGCGTGTCGGGCAGCGTGGCCCATGCGCAGATGCAACCCAGCAGATAGGTGAAAAAGAAGAAGCGGCCGCTCACGCGCAGTGGTGCCGTAAGCGCGCCGGTTGTATGGCGTAACACGTCGGTGAATTTCATCGGTTTTGCTTTTTACGGCAAACTTACACATTTTTTTCCACTTAAAGGTTGTTTGCCCAAAATAAATTGCCGCCGCCCCGCCGCAGCATTGCTTTCGGCCAGTGTGCAAGGTCGCAAGCCCTTCGCATGGCTCGCACAACACGCGTGGCGCATACGGTGCACGTGCGTGCTGCATATGGTGCACGAGCGTGTTGCGGCCGCATCGCTCAGCCGAAAAGTGTTCTTTCAACGGCGTTTTCACCCGCCGAGCATCACAATTCGTTGCTTGTGGCATTTGCAACTCATAAAGAATGTGTTTTCAGAAAAGGCAGTTTCATGGGGATATTTTACTTAATACATGTTTCTTTATGTGAATAAACGTTTGTTTTTCGCATTATTTCCCTCCATTATTTGTCTGTTGTCCGGAAAATGACTACCTTTGCACTCGCTTGAAACATCAAGCCTTCGGGCGCTTAGCTCAGCTGGTTTAGAGCATCTGCCTTACAAGCAGAGGGTCGGGGGTTCGAATCCCTCAGCGCCCACCGAAGACGAGACGAATGCCTTACAGCATTCGTCTTTTTCGTTTGTGCATGGCCGCAGAACAAAATCTTTTCATTAACTTTGCGTTGGCGCACTGCTTTAATGCTGCCACTGCGCCCGCATAAACCATAAAACAATCTCCATACCGATGAACAACCTCAGCCGACTTGTTGTGTGGATGCGCCGCCTGCCGTATTGCAGGGGATTTGGCGTGCAGTCGCCGTCGGCCTACCGTTTCATACGATATGTCGTCAACGAACATTATCCCTACTATGCCTACGCACAATTGCGGCGCGAGTTTCCGCATGTGGGATGGCGCAGGCGCAAGCTCGCCGAACTGTATTTCCGCATAGCCAATTTCGCCCAGGCACCAGTATGGATTGATTTCGCCGCCAACGACGCGGTGGTTAAGACTTATGTGGCAAACGGATGCCGTGCGACATCGCTGCGCAATGCCGTCGGCAATGAGGATTGGGGGGCGTGTGGCACGCCGCAAGTGGTGAGGGCGGCAGCATGCAAGGGCAGCCGCGACTTTGTGCTTGGCATGGCAGCCCGTGCCGGGCACGACACGATAATGATTGTAGAAGACATTGGGCGCAGCAGTATGGCATCAGAAACATGGAAAGCTTTGCTCGCAAGCGGCTGCACAAGCGTAACTTTCGACCTTTATTATTGCGGCATAGCGTTCTTCGACAAGAAACGTGCAAGACAAAACTATATAGTAAATTTCTGACAATATGAAACTTTACACACGACAAGGCGACAACGGAACCACCTCTCTGTGCGGCGGTGGACGCGTGGACAAGACCGACATGCGCGTGGCGGTGTGCGGCGACATCGACGAGCTTAACTCGCACATAGGGCTTCTGCTGGCAATCATGTCGCCCTCGCGCGATGCCGACAGACTTGTCTCAGTGCAGGCCACTCTATTTCATGCGGCAACACACCTGCCCGAGTCGGCAGGCTCGTCGGCAGTGCGTGTTACACAGGCCGACATCGATGCAGTGGAGGCCGACATCGACCGGCTGCAGCACGACACGCCGCAACCGCTGACATTCGTGCTTCCGGGCGGATGCCGCGAGGCTGCACAGTGTCACGTGTGCCGCTCGGTGTGCCGCAGGGCAGAACGCAGCGCGGTGGCACTGGCCGAGAAATTCGAGGTGGACGCACGCATACTTGCCTACCTCAACAGACTATCCGACTATTTTTTCTCGCTTGCACTGAATTTAAACTTTATTGCACATATAGAAGAAAAAAAACTCCATATCTCTTGCAAATAGCGTGAAAATTGCTATTTTTGCAAGCGGTTAGACCGGACTTCATGTGTGGGTCGGGACGTGCGGCAATGTCCGCCGCACGGCCGGACAGATGTGGACGCAACGTAGTTTGCACCATGTGCGGTCTTTGAAAAATGTAAAAACGATTTTAAATTTAAGACTATGTATTGGACACTTGAACTGGCTTCCAAACTGGAAGATGCTCCCTGGCCGGCAACCAAGGATGAACTGATAGACTATGCAATGCGTTCGGGCGCCCCACTCGAGGTGCTTGAGAATTTGCAGGAAATAGAGGACGAGGGCGATGTGTATGACAGCATTGAAGACCTTTGGCCCGACTACCCCACAAAAGAGGACTTCCTCTTCAACGAGGACGAATATTGATCCATCTGTTTTGCCCTTCCGTGGCTTGACATATATGAAAAAAAGCGATATGAAAATCTTCAAGCAAGATTCTCATATCGCTTTTTTCGGATTTCTCTCGGGCTTGTATATAAAAGGAATAAAGAAAAGATAACAGTTGCCACACGAGAGAGAAAATAACAATAGCAATGTGTCTGCATGTTGAAAAATGCCTACCTTTGTAGCAGTTCAACCGTATTCTTACATATTTCTGCATAGCCATGAACCTAAAACAAGCCCTAACTCTTACAACTTCAGCACTGATGTGCTGCGGCGGCGCAGCTGCACAACAACAGAATACGCGCCCCAATATCATCGTATTTCTTGTAGACGACATGGGATGGCAGGACACGTCGCTGCCGTTCTGGACGCAAACAACGCCCTACAACCGTATGTATGACACGCCCAACATGGAGCGCCTGGCCGCGCAGGGCATGATGTTCACACAGGCGTATGCCTGCCCTGTGAGCTCGCCCACACGGTGCAGTCTGATGACGGGCATGAACATGGCGCGCCACCGTGTGACCAACTGGACCCTCGAACGCGACCATACCACCGACGGACAGAACGACACCATAAGTCTGCCCGACTGGAACTACAACGGTATAGCGCAGTCGGGCAACGTACCGCACACCACCATAGCGCGCTCGTTTGTGCAGATTCTCCATGACAACGGCTACCACACCATACACTGCGGCAAGGCACATTGGGGCGCAATAGACACTCCTGGCGAGAATCCGTGCCACTTCGGCTTCGACATAAACATCACGGGCACGGCCGCAGGAGGACTTGCCACCTACCTGAGCGAGTTCAACTACGGGCACACGAAGGACGGCAAACCGACATCGCGTTTCGCCATTCCCGGTCTCGACAAGTATTGGGGCACGGGCACCTTCGTCACCGAGGCACTGACACAAGAGGCCATACAGGCGCTCGACAAGGCCAAGAAATACGGCCAGCCGTTCTATCTGTACATGGCGCACTATG
>CAVDJG010000225.1:0-4126 GCA_963609005.1 Acidaminococcaceae bacterium | reverse complement strand
GAGCATCACCTCGGCATGACGTGCGACCCCGTGTGCGGACTGGTGCAGATTCCGTGCATTGAGCGCAACGCCTTTGCCGCCACGCGAGCTCTCGACGCCAACCTGTATGCCTCGTTCTCCGACGGCACACACACGGTGTCGTTCGACCGCGTAGTGAACGTAATGAAACAAACGGGGCACGACCTGCCCTCGCTCTACAAGGAAACGAGCGAAGGCGGACTGGCGCGCGCCTACACACACAGCCTCGCCAAGGCAAACGGCGAGAAATAAAAACGAAAAGACGGCCTTTGCGCGGGATTATTTTGAAGGGACTTCTGAAAGAAACAAGAAATAACCTCAGATATTTTCATTTCCCAAATGCTTTCTGTGTATCTTTGCAAAAAAACTGAGACATGCTTACAAATTTCACGGTCAAGAACTATCGCTCATTTAAGTTTGAACGCACTTTCAGCATGGAGGCAAGTTCCATAAAAGAACATAAAGCCTCTGTTATCAACAAAGGAAAGTACAATTTGTTACCTTTGGCAGTCTTATATGGTGCCAACTCTGGTGGCAAGAGCAATCTGATTCAGGCTATTTCGACCATGCGTAGTATGGTTAGGCATTCGGTGCGCCTCAACGAAGGTGATACTCTACCATACGAACCTTTCGCCTTGGATACAAACTCCGATTCGCAGCCCACGTCATTTGAAATAGAATTCATAAACGGAGATGTGCTTTATCGCTATGGTTTTGAGTATAACAAAACAGACATTGTCTCAGAATGGCTCTACGAGAAGCGGTTCGGCGAGAAAGAGTACGAACTCTTCATACGTTCTCACGATATAATAGAAGCGTCTGCCAAACGTTTTCCAGAAGGTCATGGGAAAGAGAATTTGACCAATTCGAACAGACTGTTTCTTTCACTTGTGGCACAGCTGAAAGGCGAGAAGTCAAATCTTATTATGGGTTGGTTTGGAAAATGCAATGTTCTCTCCGGTATTGACAGCGAAGGTTATGAGGCATTTACGCTCAGATTGTTTTTGGAGCACTTGAATGGGGCTGACGAGGCTCAAGATTTCTTTAGAACACTACAATTGGGCTTTACCCGTTTCTCGGTCGAAAAAGTAGACATTCCAAAGGAAGCATTGGTTGGTGCCCCAAAGTCGATAAAGTCGCAAATTGAAAAGGACTTGGCAACGGGCAACTTTGTCAGACCAATAACCACTCACAATATATATGATGAAAATGGCCTTGTGATAGGCGAACGAAATTTCCATAAGAATCAAATGGAATCGGAGGGAACAAAGAAGGTTATTGAATTATCAGGCCCAATTTTCGATACTCTGAATGAGGGCAAGACACTAATTGTGGACGAACTGGATGCAAAACTGCACCCTCTGCTTACGCGAAACATCGTTCTTCTGTTCATGGATCCCCAAAAGAATCCACATGGAGCGCAACTCATTTTCGCTACACACGACACAAACCTGCTCGATTTGGAAATTATCCGACGTGACCAAATTTGGTTTGCAGAGAAAGACAAGGTAGATTCAACCGACATCTATTCTCTTGTGGAATTTAAGGATGAGGATGGAGAGAATGTTCGCAACGACCGTGACATCAAACGTGACTATATCCATGGACGCTATGGCGCCATTCCTTTTATTGGAAAATAATGTTTATCGCTATGGGATACTCCAGAAAAGAAGAAATAGCAAAGCTGAAACAGGAGCGTAAAAAAGCCAAGGCTGCAAAAAAGCGCAAGGAGAATGTCCGTGAGAAACTCGTACGCTTCTTGATAGTATGTGAAGGCAAAAAGACCGAACCATATTATTTCGAAGCTCTTGTCGATAATTGCGTTTCAACTGTTCGAGAAGAAACTATCAAAGGTGTAGGCAGGGCAACTGTTGCTTTAGTAGACAGAACTCAGGAAATAAAAAAGGATTTGGAACGCAAGAATGCCATGTCTTTTGACCGTGTTTGGGTCGTTTTTGACAAGGACGACTTTGATGATTTCAACGAAGCCATAGAGAAAGCACACAAATTAGGATTCAATAGTGCCTGGACAAATGAAGCATTTGAATTATGGTACTGCCTGCACTTCGTTTATCTTGATACGGGTATTAGCCGTTCAGACTATATTGAGAAACTCGAAGAGGCTTTCAGTAAAGCAACGGGTAATGCTACTTTTAGATATGAAAAAGGCGATTCGCGCATATATAAACTTTTACAACAATACGGTAACGAAGAATTGGCCAAGCGTTTTGCCAAGAAACTGCGTGACCTGTACACGGGTACAGACTACGCCAAACATAAGCCATGCACAATGGTAGATAAACTTGTGGATGAATTGGAGCATCCACAAGCAATATTGGCAAAGGAATAATAAAAGGCATATATATGTCCAGATAAAGGAGAATGAAGGCTATCTGAACTGTGGGCTCTTGCCGTTTACATCCTCGCGCAAAGGCTATTTCACTATCGTGGCCCTGAGTATGCGCACGTCGTCAATGGGCCGGTCGGCCTTGTCGGTGGGCACCCACTGAATGTCGCGCACCACATCAAGACCCTCAACCACCTCGCCAAACACGGTGTATTGCCCGTCAAGGTGCGGAGTGCCGCCATAACGCCGGTAGGCCTCGCGCACCTCAGGCGTGAGCTTCACGCCAGTGCCGCGCTCGTCGAGCCGCTGCTGCACCTTGTCGAGCATGGCATCGTCGAATCTGCGACCGTAGACGATGTAGAACTGCATCGACGATGAACTGCGATCCGGGTTGACATCGTCGCCCTCGCGGGCGGCGGCAAGTGATCCACGCTTGTGGAAAATGGCAGGATAGCGTATCTCGGCAGGCACGGTGAACGATTCGGGAGAGTCGCCCAAAGCCTCACCGGGGCGTGCATGGCGGCTTGCAGTGTCGCCGGCCTGAATCATGAAATTGCTTATAACGCGGTGAAACAGCACACCGTCGTAGACCTTGTTCCTCACATTGGCGAGGAAATTGTCGCGGTGCAGCGGTGTCTCGTCGTAAAGCACAACGCGAATGTTGCCCATAGTGGTCTCGAAAAGCACCTCATGGCGCACTGAATCCTGCGCCGAAACTTGCGACGGCAAGGCCAGAAACATCAACATAAGGCACGCCGCGAACATGCGGCACAGTCTTTTCTTGCATTTATCCATATTTTTTCAAGAAGCGGTTCTAAAAATTCCACACATTGTTTAATTCCTTACCGCACGGCCATTCATCAGTCATGCGGCATCTGCAAAAATACCAATAAACTGCGGATTGTGCCTGCAACACACCGCACAAAATGACCGTAAAATCGGCATTTAACACTTTGTGGCGTGAAGAAAACGCCTTGACACGATTAAAACAAGTCAAAGCATCAGCATTCCGACAGTTGTTTGACCCTCCTTTTTGGCTGCTTTCTCGGTTTTTATTCATACCTTTGCCTAAACATTTAAACGCCCAATACCAGGGAAACGAACAAACCTACAACAATGACAAACCTACGTTACACGTTGACAACAGCCGCCCTCACGCTGCTGCTCGCGCCGCTTGGCGCACAAAGTCTGCTGCCGAAGCCACAGAGCATGGCCGCAAGTAAGGGATATTTCAACATTGCCGACAAGGCCGTGAAAGTGGACAACGAAGCGGGCAACGATGCCGTCAACATCTTTTCCCGGCCGTTCATTGAGCAAGCCACAACCCAAGCACGCCGCGTGGCACGCTTCACCGCAATGCGCGGAGCACAGTCGGCCGAGGCATACAGAATACACGTCACTCCCGACACGCTGCTTGTGAGCGCAGCATCGGCCGAAGGTTTTCTGCGTGCATGGCAGACAATAAGGCAACTCACCACCAAAAAAGGCATTGCATGCTGCGACATAGCCGACGAACCGGCCTACAAATGGCGCGGAATAATGCTCGACGTGTCGCGCCACTTCTTCCCGCTCAGCCACATAAAAAAGCAAATCGACGTGATGGCACGCTACAAATTCAACCGCCTGCACCTGCACCTCACCGATGCGGCAGGGTGGCGCATGGAGATAAAACGCTATCCCAGACTCACCAACTTTGCTGCATGGCGGCCCGAACAGACATGGAAGGAATGGACAAACAACGGCGCACGCTACTGCGACGAA
>CAVDJG010000224.1:0-4140 GCA_963609005.1 Acidaminococcaceae bacterium | reverse complement strand
CTTTGTAAGAGTAGTTTACGCGGCCGAAGAACGAGGCCATCTCGTCTTTCGATGCCGAACTGCCCACGCTTGGCTTCTCAAACGCGCCTGCACCGAGGTTGTTGTAGAGGAAACCGTCGATGAGGAAGTTGCTGTTGCCGGCAGAGAGATACTCGTCGGTGAAGCGCTGGAACGAATAACCGGCAAGCGCAGTGATGTTATGGTCGCCGAAACGCTTGGTATAGTTGGCAGTAAATTCCATGAGATAGTCGCTCTTGTCATACTGTGCTATGTCGGCCTGACCGTTTTTCTTGGCACCGTAGAGAGTGGTCTTCGGCATGTAGACGCGGTGTTTCTGATAGTTGCGGTCGATACCGAAGTTTGCCTTCAGCGTGAGTTCCTTTATTGGGTTATACTCCACAAATGCTGTTGCGAGAAGGCGCTCCTTGGTTGTCTTGTTGGTGACATCGAGCAGCGACACGGGATTGGGTATGAACGATGCGTCGGGGTTGAGCGAGTAGTCGCCGTTCTCGTCTCTCACGGGGAGAAGCGGATTAAACTGCGATGCGCCCACCAATATACTTGCGTTCTCGTTCTGCCCGGCTCCGAGAGCCACATCGTCGTTGTTTGTGCGCGAAATCGTGAAGTTCACTCCGGCCTTCACCGTCTTGCTTATTTTCTGGTCGAGGTTGATGCGGCCTGTATAGCGGTCGAGTCCGTTGTTTCTCACCACACCGTTCTGCTTGAAGTAGTTGAGCGAAACGAGATACTTGGTGTAGTCGTTGCCGCCGTTCATCGAGACATTGTGCTGGGTTTGGAAACCGGTGCGCGTCACGAGGTCAAACCAGTCGGTCTGATTGGCAGGGTTGTCAATCTGCTCCTGTGTGTAATAAGCTGTGTAGGGGCGCGATGCCTCCGCCTCAGATCGTCCGCCATAGATGCCAATCTTGTTTTCCTTCAACCAGTTTTCATGGGCATAGCGGTTAGATTCAACCATGAAATCGTGCGCATTGAGCACATCATATTTCTTGGCAAGTGTCTGCACTGTGGCGGTGGCAGAATATGTAATCTTCGGGCGACCGGTCTTGCCGTGCTTTGTGGTAATGATTATCACGCCATTGCCGGCACGCGCACCATAGATGGCCGTTGAGCTGGCATCCTTAAGCACTTCTATCGACTCGATGTCGTTGGGGTTGATTGAACCGAGAATGTTGTCGGCGCTGCCCGTGTCGTAGCTTCCTGTCGACACTGCGCTGTTGCTCACGGCACTCACCGGGAAGCCATCGACAATGATGAGCGGGTCGTTGCCTGCACTTACCGATGCTGCACCGCGCACACGGAACGTGGCGCCAGAGCCCGGCTGTGCACTGACGGTGCTCACCTGCAAACCGGCTGCCTTGCCGGCAAGCGCATGGCTCACCGAGGAGACGGTGTTCACGGGCTCGTCGCTCATCTTCACCGATGCCACAGCTCCGGTCATGTCTTTCTTCTTCATTGTTCCGTAGCCCACAACCACAAGCTCGTCAAGGTTTTGGGCATTCTCTTTCATGGTTATTTTTGCAGCAACGCCGCCGCGCACCTTCACTTGCTGTGAAAGGAAACCTATGTAAGAAATGTCGAGAACGGGTGTCTCTTTGTTGGAGTTCAAGGTAAAGTTTCCGTCAACATCTGTCACGGTACCGTTCTTTGTGCCCTGCTCCAGCACCGACGCGCCAATGATAGGTTCGCCGTTGTTGTCGATCACCCGGCCTGTAATCTTATACTTGCCCGTTCCCGAAGACTGCACGTTCTGTTGCGTGGCACCGTTCTTTACGATGATAATGTGGCGGTCAACAATCTTATAGGTAAGGTTGCCTCCTCCCGTCAAAATCAAGTCCATAAGCTCGCCAAGAGTTGTGGTCTTTGATTTCACGTTAACGGTTTTGTTAAGATTGACAGAGTTTTGTGAAAAGTCCACCGACATTTGGGTTTGTTTCTCAATGGCCTTGATGATTGACGACACCGAGGCCTTGGTCTGAGGCAGATGAATCACCTGGTTCTGTCCAAATGTTGCCACCGACATCGACAGGCAGAGCGCGAGCGTTGCGGCGGTCTTTTTGTTCACTAAGGTTTTCATTTTTCTAGTGGTTTTATTTAACATTAGGTTGTTTTGTCACATTATTCAATATAGCGTTATGGTGCTGCCGGTTTTCCGGTATCTTATGTTTCCCGATGCTATCGAGAGCACTTTCAACACATTTTCAATAGGTTCGTCTTTCTTGAAGTTCATCGTGTAGCGGCGGTTCACGTCAACTCCTGATGCCACACGGAACTTCACGTTGTAGCGCCGTTCAAGTATCGCCAGCATTTCAGACAACTGATGGTCGGAGAAATTCATGTTTCCGCTAACCCACGAGTTGCATGCCAATGCATCGACACGGCTCTTTGTCATGCTGCCGTCGCTCTTTGAGTAGACAAGCTGCTCATTTGGATACAAGGTCATTGAGCGGTGTTTGTCGAACACCTTTACAAGTCCTTCCTCAAGCGTCACCGTTACCTTGTCTTCCTCATTGTATGAATCCACGCTGAATTGTGTTCCGAGCACCTTCACCTTCAATCCTCCCATGTTCACAACAAACGGATGACGAGGGTCTTTTGTCACGGCAAAGTGGCAACTGCCGTTCACATAGACATTACGGTAGACATTATGCTTGCTGAACGAAGATGGATATATTACAGAAGTACCGGCATTTACGATGACTTTCGTATTGTCTGAAAGTCTCAGACTGTCAATCTTGCCTTTTGGCACATAACACTGCACCATGTCGTTCTCCTCGGCATAGTATTCGGCCGAATAGTTCCATGCTGCCCATGCAGTGATCAGTGGCACGACAAACAGTGCCGCATATTTCATTATGCTTACGATGCGCAGCTTGCGAAGGCGCCGCCTGTCGTGCGCATTACGGTTATCGCGGAATGTGTCGAGGGCTTTGCGCAGTTCGGCGTCGGGCATTTCTTTCACTTCCTCATTCCACAGTTTGTGCAGCATGTGGTCGTGAGAGTGATGGCCGCTGGTGTTTTTTTCGTCTTTTTGCATAGCTTTTCTAGGCTTTCTACATAAAAGAGCAGAAAACGAAGGTGCACACGCAATCCAACTTAGTTAAGTAATGTTAAGACTGCTATTGCAGGGAATAATTTCTTAAGTGTGGACATGGCCAGCGAGATATGGGTTTCAACCGTGCGCTTGCTAATGCCAAGACGCAGGGCTATCTCGGCATTGCTCAATCCGTCAGCACGGCTCATCATGAAAATGCGGCGGCGCTGTTCTGGCATGCCATCAATCTCGCGCATCACAAATCCATACAGTTCTTCATAGCAAAGCCTCATGTCGCCGTTGCCCATGTCAGACGGTATGTCATTGGCCGTGAGGTCGTCGCTGAACACCAACGACTGCTTTACATAACGTATTGCAGCATTGCGGGCCGCAATAAAAAGATAATTGTCAAGATTTTTCACTCCTTCAAAAACGTGCTTCTTTATCCACAGATTCATAAACAGGTCTTGAACGATGTTCTCTGCTTCCTGTTTGTCGCTGCAAAAGTGCATAACAAACTGCAATATCTTAGGATAATAGGCCACAAAAAGTGCATCAAACGCTTTTGTACTTCCATCAGAAAGTGCCTGCAAGATGATTGTTTCTTCTGTGACTTTTTCCATTTTTAAAGGCTAGAACTTTTTTAGACTATTACAAAATTAGTAAAAAAATGCAACAAATCAAAAAAGTGTCTGATTTTTCTCCTATTCCATAACATTGGTGTCCGGTAAAGAAACTGTCTGACGCAGTAAGAAATTGAAATGCAACTTTTACATGCTTTGGGAAATACACCGGGGTTGTCTTTATCATTTGTGTGGTTTGTTGTCTGTTGTCACTGTATGGTAGGATGTTCAAAATTTAACCGCATAAATACGCATTTGCGGGAATTGTTGAGCACAAAGCCCTGCAAGGGCGCAACAGTCATAGCCCAGGGTGAGGAGGGAGCAGAGCGACCGACGTAACCCTGAGATAAAAGAATGAGGCAAGGGTGGACTGAAAGTTCACCACAATACGCCAAAAAACTAATGCAAATTATTGGTGTCCGGTAAAAACATTGCAAACAACAAGTCCCGTAGGGACGATATAAT
>CAVDJG010000223.1:0-4165 GCA_963609005.1 Acidaminococcaceae bacterium | reverse complement strand
CCGCTTTCGCCGTAAACTACGGCCCTCTTTACACCATTGAACACCTTGGCGCGCTGCTGCTCTCGCTGCTTATCTGCCTGCCTTGCTTCTTGGTGGGCTTCCGCTTGCAGCACACCTATAGCGGCATCATACGCAAGAGCACCTTCGCCGACCTTGCACGCATCATCGTGGCACTGGCCATCGGCATGGCCATCGTGATGCTCATGCGCATCTATCTGCCCGTTCCCACCTATCTCATGCAGCTCAGGTGCCGTGTGTTGGTGCTCCAGGCTCTGCTGGCCATGATGTTCATGTGCGGCATGCGCGTGGCCATCAAGATTTTCTACGACCGCTACATCAAAAACCACATGGGCGTTTACGGGCTCGACAGCGACCGGCTCATCGACATTGAAATGAAAGATTTGCTGCCGCGCGAACCCATTACCGTCGATACCGACCTCATTTCAAAGCAGATGAAGGGCAAGTGCATCATGGTTACTGGTGCTGCCGGAAGCATTGGTTCGCAGCTTGCCAAGATTCTCACGCAGTTTGCGCCCAGCCGCCTGGTGCTTATCGACCAGGCCGAGACACCGCTCCACAACGTGCGCATGTGGATGAAAGACAATTGCCCCGAACTCAATGTGCAGACAATCGTGTCGAACATCTGCCACAGCCACCGCATGGAGAAAATCTTTGCCGAAACACGCCCCGTCATCATCTTCCACGCGGCGGCCTACAAGCATGTGCCCATGATGGAGGACAATCCCGTGGAGAGCATACTCAACAACGTTGACGGCACACGCAAAATAGCCGACCTCGCCGTGAAATACGGCGCTGAACGCTTTGTCATGGTGAGCACCGACAAGGCAGTCAACCCCACCAATGTCATGGGCTGCTCCAAGCGCATCTGCGAAATCTATTGCCAAACCATCACCGGCAAGACGCAGTTCATCACCACGCGCTTCGGCAATGTGTTGGGCAGCAACGGTTCGGTCATCCCCATCTTCCGCGAACAGATACGCCACGGCGGCCCCGTAAAGGTTACGCATCCCGACATACAGCGTTTCTTCATGCTCATCCCCGAAGCCTGCATGCTGGTGCTCGAGGCGGCCACCATAGGCGAGGGCGGCCAGATTTTGGTGTTCGACATGGGCAAGCCCGTGCGCATCATCGACCTTGCCCGGCGCATGATACAGCTCAGCGGACGCACCGATGTAGAGATAGATATATGTGGCCTGCGCGATGGTGAGAAGCTCTACGAGGAGGTGCTCAACGACGAGGAGACGGTGATACCCACCAAACACCGCAAGATAAAGCGTGCCAAGGTGCGCGAATACGACCGCCAGGAAGTGCTTGCCAAGGTGAATCACCTCATTGAGGTGGCACGCACCTACGACGATGAGCAGACCGTGCGCCTTATGAAAGACCTCGTGCCCGAATACATCAGCCAAAACTCCAAGTATTGTGCATTCGACAAGTGAGGCTCTTTTTCTGTGGATGAAAACATGTGTGGCGTTGCCGTTTTTTCATGCTTCGGGCATCAATAATGGGCAAAACTCACATTTTATCTTAATTTTAATATAATAAAACAATGTCGTTTGCTATTTTTATAGTAATTTTGCCATAAAAATCAACACGAGGACTGTTCTGCAAGCAGCGGCAGAACGGAATCTTTTAAAAACGATGCAGCTGCGCAGACGACAAAGATTGAAACTTAGCGTACGTTATAAGGAAAATATGAAGAAAAAATTGTTTATGTTACTTTCGCTGGTCATGCTGCCGCTTGTCGGCACGTTTGCCCAACGCGACAAGTACAAGGACTACCCGGTAATCTATACCGACACGGTGGATTACACAGCCCCGACACGCGTGACAGTGCAAACCGACACCGTGTTCGACCCATTGCGCGTTGTTACCAACCGGTTTAACAAAAACTGGTTTGTCTTCGCCACCGTGGGTGCACACTCTTTCCGTGGCGACTACAGCAAGACTGCCGGATTCTGGGGAACGGTTTCGCCCGACTGGAGCATCGGTATCGGTAAGTGGTTCACGCCGGGCATCGCCCTGAAATTGGAGTTCATCAAGTCAAACTCACGCGGCTACACCGAGTATGTCACCGGTCACTACGGCTACGGCGACGTGATGCTCACTCCCGACAACACTCCCTATCGCAAGATGAAAACCGGTTGGTGGGACATCAGCGGAAGCGCCATTCTCAACCTCACACGCCTCTTCTTCGGCTATGAAGGTGCTTACAGCAAGAAACACATGAACCAGTTTATGTTCGCAGCCGGTATCGGCGGCGTGCACCACACTGGTTTCAGCAAGTCGAGCGGCTCCGACAACGAGTGGAGCGGACACCTCGAACTGCAATATAGCCGTTTCTTCTCTCCCCGCAAGAATTTCTCAATCGACTTGAAGGCCCGCGGACTGTTCTATCAGACCAACTTCGACCTCGAATACGGCCAGGCCGACCACTACGCCGAGAAGTGGGATTGCAACCTCGGCGTCGATCTTGGCTTCACTTGGTATCTCGGCACAAAGAAGAGCAACGGATGGAAGCGCAAGACCGAAGCCATCTACCGCCGCGACTACCGCGAGCGCGACATCCTCACCGTGAAGGCCAAGGAAAGCAATGTCACCTACCGCACTATGACCTTCTATGTGTTCTATCCCAACAACTACTCTGGCCGCTCCGACGCTCCCACAGTATCGGGCAGCAAGGTCAACGCTATCGACTATCTCGCCGGCGGACTCTTCACACAGAAGCGCTACACCAACAACAGTCAGGTGGCCGCACGCTTGGCCGACGGCAAGTCGCCCATAGGTCTCTCTACCGAGGATATCGCCACCGAAACGGCCAACCGCACCTTCGACACCGGTTCGCTGCCGCGTGGCTACGAAATGTCTAAGCAGCCTCTGTCGCTCAGTCTTAAAGACACCGACATGGCCAACTTCCGTCAGCAGCACGGCTACTACTATGCTCCTATCTACGACGGACAGCACACATGGCAGTATCGCATTGACAAGGAGACCGAGGGACAGAAACTCCTCTCAGACAACAACTACATGGAGACAACATCGTTTGGCCTTAACCAGCACGAGGGCCTCGCCACCGTGCGCCAGAACATGGACGTGGAGAAGGGTGAGGAGCTTGTGAGCTTCGCCGATGTCTACGCCGCCATGAATAGCAACGAGGGCTACATAGCACAGTTCACCGACACGGCCACCGTGGCACACATCAAAGACATTCTGCAAAACGGCACCATCGCCATGATACAGTGCGAGGGTCTTGCCACCAGCCAGGACAACTACACGGGCAACAACGCCGAGCAAGTGGGACGCGACCGCAACAGCGCGCTCTCGCAAAACCGCGCCGCCACCGTAATCTCATGGCTCAAGCAGAAGCCTTGCATGCAGAACGTGGCTTCGCAGATTTACATGGTGGGCACAATGGGCGGCAACATCCGCACCGTCACCGACAAGTCTACGCGCGGTCTCAACGCCAAGCTCAACCGTTGTGTGAAGGTTCGCATACACTATCTGCTCAAATAACCGTGCAATATAATAAGGTAGGGGATCGTCCCCTACCTTTCATACAATAACATTACATCGCCCCCGCGAGGGGTGCATAATTAAAAACAATTCGCGGCGCAACGCCGCGGCCCCAAAAACAAATAAAATTCTAATCAACGAACAATATGAAAACAAGGAATACAAAAACCTTTTTCGCCCTGGCTCTCTTGGCTGGCGGATTGGCTTCGTGCTCGGTAGATCAGCAGGAGATTCCCGCAAGCGAGCTTTACGCCCGTGAGTTCTACAAGACTTTCGGCGTGAAAGGTTCCGATGAAGGTTTCAACGTGGTGGAGCAGAAAACCGTACACGTCAACTGCAGCAAGCCATCCTATGTGCGGGTATTCGAGCTGCAGGGCGGCGAGTATCGCCTCGCAGCCAACTATGACAACGTGACCGACCAGACCATCACCTTCGACGGTGTGAAGGGCGACGACACGCCGTACATCGTAAGCATCGATGGCGCAAAGTTCTATGCCAAGAACGGAGGCACGGTGAAGTACAATGCGCAGGGCAGTTCTGTTACCAGGGCTGCGACAAGAACTTCTGCCGTACCCGACGAGTACAGCAGTGTCGTCACAAAGAGCGACAACTACACGACCATCACTTGTGA
>CAVDJG010000222.1:0-4166 GCA_963609005.1 Acidaminococcaceae bacterium | reverse complement strand
GGATAATAGAACCGCTGCAAACGCGACATTTCGATGCCAACGGCAAGGAAACGATGCCGCCGGTGAGGAAAAGTGCCAACGTGATAAATGCCTGTCAGCAGGGCGACACCGTGTGGGTGTGCCAAAGCCGGTGGCTCACGGGCATCGACCTCAGGCGCAACCGCATATTCCTGGAAACGAAAGAGCAACTCCCCATACTGCCCACATCGCTCTATGCAAAAGACAACCGGCATCTGTATCTCAACAGTTCGTTCCACGGACTTTACATGTATGACATGAAAGACGGCTCACTCACCAAGGTGACTGATGCCGACCTGCATCTGCACCACAAGGACGTGATGATTTCAACACTCTACTGCGATGCTGAAAGAAACATGTGGGTAGGGTTTCAGGACGGCGGATTTCAGGTGATATCGAAGAACATTGCCAACTACGAGACAATAAACAACCGACAACTCAACATACAAACCAGCGGCCGCATAGTGACCTGCCTGAAGACGGCTTGCGGCATGATTGTGGGCAGTGCCGAAGACGAAGTGTTCTGCTACAACCCCTCGCTCAACACCATGAACAAATATCTTTACAAGGATATATTCAGCGACTCACCCTACTTCCGGCAGACTTTGAGCGACGTCGTGCCGTTCGACGGAATGCAGGCATGGCTCATTTCAAACGTGCGCATCATGTCGTGCAGGCTCGACGGCGGGAAAATAAGCGTCCTGAGCCGCGTGTTCAGCCGCACACACACCGGCCCTTCACTTGGACACGGCGTGCGCACCGGAAACGACATAGTGGTGACCAGTGGAAGCAACTATCTGTTGCGTGCCGCATTCGGAGCCTCAGAGTGCGACTCCATACCCGTAGACAATGCCGGATATAACGAGAAAAGTCTGCTCGCCAAACTCCCCGACGGACGTGTACTCATTATTATGAAGGGACTTGACATGGCCATATACAACCCGGCCACAAACAAAGTGTCGCCCTACAAGGTGGAGAAAGCCGACGGAACTGACGATGCCGAGCCCGCATCGGTGTGCGTAGGCCCCGACCGGCGGGTGTGGATAGGCACGCGCCACAACGGCCTATGCTGCCTTTCGGCCGACGGCCGGCGTGTGGAACATGTGCCTGAGGTGCCGCTCAACAATGTGGTGGCCATAACCAACGACACACACCGCCGGCTTTGGATTTGCTCACACGACGACTTTCTTAACTACGCCCCCGACACAAAGAGCGTGAGCTACGCCTACCACTCGTCCACCAACGATTTCGGACGCAACATATTCTACCACAACAGTTGCCTTACCGACAACGGCAACGCCATTGCTTTAGGCACATCGCAGGGCTGCATCACACTGCCGTTAAACGCCATGAAGAACGGGGGACGTTACGGCCTCACCATACGCGAGCTGCAGATAACAAGGGCCGACGGCACAAAAGAGGGCCTGCGGTCTGACTTTGCCAACGGCAAGCACTTCACCCTGTCGCACGACAACAACCATGTGGCGTTTTATTTCTCAAGTGCAAACTACGGCAACCGCGAGCGTCTGATGTATCAATACCGCATGGACGGTTACGACTCAGAGTGGTCGGCACCATCGTTTGCCACCTGCGCACAGTATCCCAACCTGCCGCCAGGGTCATACACATTCAGAGTGCGCATCACCACGCCCACGCAAAATGCCGCGCCAATGCACGAGGCCACGGTGCAGCTCACCATAAAACCGCCATTCTACACATCGGCTGCTGCCTTGTATTTCTACATCGTCAGCATCCTGCTGGCTGCATGGCAACTGCAAGCCATGTATCTGCGGGCGCAGAAAAACAAGCTGCGCATAGAGCAACTCGACAACGAGCGCAAACGCGACCGGCACACCAACGAGATGAACATGAACTTCTTTGCCAACATTTCGCACGAGTTCCGCAACCCGCTCACGCTCATCTCAGGACCGCTGCTCATGCTCAAAGCCGACCAGACACTGCCGCGCCAGGCGCGCAAGTCGCTCAGTCTTGTGTGCCAAAGCGTCAACCGCATGCTCGAACTCATCGATCAGATGCTCGACTTCAACAAGCTCGAAAACGACGTGCTCAGTCTGCATGTGTCTGAATGCGATGCCGTGAGCGAGATAAAGAAGCTCACCAATTTGTGCGCCGAAAGCGCGCATCTGCGCGGCATAAGCCTTGCATTTGACTGCGTAGAAGACAACATCTACGCTTGGGCCGACCGCGACAAACTGGAAAAGATAATGAGCAACCTGCTCACCAATGCCCTTAAACACACGCCCGACAACGGCACTATGAGGGTGACGGCAACCTGCACGCCATGCCACGGCGACGACAACGCGGCACAACGGCAACTGCGTGTGACGGTGTACAACAACGGGCCGCACATCGACGACGACAAGATGGCCGACATATTCAAACGCTACTATCAGGCAAAAGGTGCAAAAGCCGACCACAGATATGGATGGGGCACGGGCATCGGACTGTATTATGTGAAACGGCTCGTGCTTCTGCACCACGGCAAAATAGGCGTGGAAAACGTTGACGGAGGCGGCGTGGCATTCACCTTCACGCTGCCCATCGACCGGCAAGCCTACTCCGACAGCGAGACGGCAACCACCGCCGGCCACCCGATGCAGTTGCCCGACATGCCCGACGAAGACCCGGCCGAGGAGCTAGTTGGTTCAAACCGCAACGAGGTGAACGAAACTGCCAACAAGCCCAAGATACTCATCGTGGACGACGACACGCAGGTGGGACAATACATACGCAGCATTTTTGCCGACGAATATGTGGTTGTGAACAAATACTCGGCCGAATCGGCACTCGACGACATCGAGACCATAAAGCCCGACATCGTGCTCAGCGACGTGATCATGGGCGACATGGATGGCTACGAGTTCTGCCGCCAACTGAAGTCAAACCTCATGACATGCCATCTGCCAGTTGTTTTGATAACGGCCAAGGGCAACGTGAACGAACAGATAGAAGGCCTCGGGCACGGAGCCAATGCCTATGTCACCAAACCTTTTGACCCCCGCTACCTGAAAGCCCTCGTGAAAAGCCTGCTCGACAATGCCGAACTGCTACGCAAAAAACTCGGCGAGGCCGCCGACACCCACCAGCCGGTGGACGGACTTGCCGAGCAAGACCGCATATTCCTCGACAATCTGTATGCACTCATGGAGAAACACGTGTCGGAACAGAACCTCAGCGTGAGCGTAATAAGCCAGGAACTGCTCATCAGCCACTCAAAGTTCAACTACAAGCTCAAGGAACTCACCGGCGAAACACCGGGCAACCTGTTCAGAAAATTCAAGCTCAACAAGGCGGCCAAACTGCTGCGCGAGGGCAAACACAATGTCTCCGAGGTGGCCTACATCACAGGTTTCGGCACAGTGAGCTATTTTTCGGTGGCATTCAAAAAGCAATTTGGAGTGTCGCCGAGCGAATACAAATAGCGCACCAGTAACCAACTGTATATCAATACATTTACTTCATCATAAAAAGAAGGCTTCTTTGCACTGCAAGGAAGCCTTCTTTGCATCGCAACAAAGCCTAGTTTGCACGCCAACGAAGCCTAGTTTGCAACACAGCCAGTGCTTGCTTCGCAAAACAGCCTATCTTGGTCAGCCGACCAACCGCAGGCAGAATGCAACAAGCATTTTTCCACTGCCCACTGTTTACCTGCCTCCATGTGCAGCCGCTTTCTTTTGCCATGCCGTTGCGTGCCGCACGCTGCCTTTTGTCGCCACCATCGCCACAGAAAGAACTGGTGTGCGACAAACGCTTTTTGCAAAACCGACTTGTCATTTTGTCGTTTTTTACGGCCAAAGAGAAACCATATATTCCGCAGAGCATAACAAAAGGCACAAATAAACGTATTTTTTAAATATTTTAATGTTTTGTATTCCGAAAAAATCAGAAAATATTTAGTAACTTTGCAGCGTAAAAAGAAAAACCCCAAGGGCACGCAATCCAACCGGCTCAGCCCTCGTTTCAGGCTCAGGATGCAGGTTTATGAGAGAAAACGTGCAACAGGTAAGAAAACAAATAACCCTTTAAATAAATTAAAGCAAAATGATTAAAATTGGTATTAACGGATTTGGTCGTATCGGCCGTTTCGTTTTCCGTTCTACAGTAGAGGCTGAGAACGCAAAGGAAGT
>CAVDJG010000221.1:0-4168 GCA_963609005.1 Acidaminococcaceae bacterium | reverse complement strand
ACGGTATGGCGTTTGTTTGATAACTGCGGCAAAGTTATGAAAAAATATTAAACTATTGCAAGATTTCAAACTTTTTTGTGAAATGTCAGTGAAATTCTGCAAAAAAGTTGTTTTCTGCACACTCTTGCCGCGTTTTTGACTACACCGCGTGGCCCACTGGCGCAAAAAGGCGTGGGGCATGGCCTTTTTTACGGAAAAAATGATTAAGTTTGCACCTTGAAAGTATAAAGACAACCACACACATATCATCAGAATATGAATTCAAAACCAACAACTCTCGCCATGGTGGCCCTCTTGCTGTCGCTGCTCGGGCTTACGGCGTGCAACGAACGGAAGTTCCACGTGGAGGGAACGATAAGCGGCGCGGAAGACTCCACGCTCTATTTCGAGAACATGAGTCTTGACGGTCCGGTGGCGGTTGACTCCGTAAAACTCTCGGCCGACGGCACGTTCAGCTTCAGCGGCAGTGCCCCCGAGGCCCCCGAGTTCTACCGTCTGCGCATTGCCGGGCAGATTGTGAACATCGCAATCGACTCCACCGAGACCGTGGGCGTGAAGGCATCCTATGCCGACATGGGCTCGGCCTACGAGGTGAGCGGTTCGGAGGAGTGCGCCAAGATAAAGGAACTCACCATCATGCAGATGAACTTGCAGAGCCGCATCAATGCCATCGCAGCCGCGCCGCAGCTCGGAGCCACGGCCGCAGACGACAGCATAGCGCGCATCGTTGACCAATACAAGACACAGGTGAAGCTCAACTACATCTTCAAGGAGCCCATGCGTGCCTACTCCTATTTCGCCCTTTTCCAGACAATAGCCCTCGGCCGTCAGCAGGTGCTCATATTCAACCCCCGCAGCAGCGAGGACGATATAAAGGTATATGCCGCCGTGGCCACCAGTTGGGACACATTCCATCCCGGAGCCGAGCGCGGGCAAAACCTGCACAACATTGCCATTGAGGGCATGAAAGACATGCGCATCGTGCGCAACCGCCAGGCTGCCGGCGAGATTGACGCCAGCCTCGTGAACACCACGGGCGTTATCGACATCTCACTGACCGACAACCACGGTGCCGTGCGCCGCCTGTCGTCGCTCAAGGGCAAGGTGGTGATGCTCGATTTCCACCTTTTTGCCGATGAAAACTCGCTCAAGCGCATCATGGTTCTGCGCGACCTCTACAACAAATACCATGCACAGGGCTTCGAAATCTACCAGGTGTCGGTCGACGGCGACGAGCATTTCTGGAAGACGCAGACCGCTGCCCTGCCCTGGGTGTGTGTGCGTGCCGACGAAAACTCGGCCGACGTCGTGACAAAATACAACGTGCAGAGCATCCCCACATACTTCCTGCTCGACCGCAACACCAATGTCTACAAGCGCGACGCACAGATAAAGGACATCGATGCCGAGATAAAGTCGCTGCTCTGACAGCGGCCCGCAGGCAGACAATAACCACACAAAGACACGTCCGTGCAGGCATGGGCGTGTCTTTTTTAGTTATATGATGGTGTGGCAAGATAAATGGGGATATTGCAAAATAACACGAACTTATGCATACATAAACAAAAGAAAATGAAAGCAATAGTTATAGGTGCCACATCGGGCATAGGAATGCAAGTGGCAAAGATCCTGGCGGAGCGAGGTTGGCAAGTGGGCATAGTCGGCCGAAGGGTGGAAAGGCTCATTGAACTGAAGCGGAGCCATGAGGGAATAGTATGCTACCGGCAGATAGACATTACCTCTCCCGACGCTCCCCAACTCCTCTGCCAGCTCATCAGCGATCTTGGCGGCATGGATCTGTATTTCCACAGTTCGGGCATAGGATGGCAGAACAACTCGCTCGACATCGACAAGGAACTGAAGACTGTGGAGACCAACGGCATGGGATTCGTGAGGATGGTAGACATGGCGTTCAACTGGTTTGCCGAACACGATGCAGACACTGCTGCGGCAGCCGCACCGTCGCGGCACCGCATAGCCTGCATCACCTCCATAGCCGGAACCAAGGGTCTTGGGGCGGCCCCCGCCTATTCGGCCACCAAGCGTTTCCAAAGCCACTATCTCGAATGCCTGTGCCAGCAAGCGCGTATGCGGCATCTCGGCATCGACATCACCGACATCCGCCCGGGTTTCGTCAAGACCGACCTCATAGCGGGCTGCAACTATCCCCTCCAACTCGATGCCAACCGCGTGGCAAGAATCATCGTGAGGGCGATAGAGAAGGGCCGGAGCGTCAAGATCGTCGACTGGCGCTATGCCGTTCTCGTGTCGCTATGGCGCATTATCCCGCGATGGTTTTGGACGCGGATGAGAATATCATAATAATAAGGTGTAAGCCCCGGTACACGATCACCGCATAATTGCCACGCATAATGGCCAGGGCCTGACCGATGTCAAAATTCTGCAACGCGCTGCTTCTTCTTTATGCTGCAGCCTGTTGTGCATTTCGCCGCTTGCAAAAGAGCGGGAGCCGGCCCATTGGCCTGCCCCCGCTGCCAGTTGATTATCCTAAAACATCAGTATGCCAATACCTTGTCAGAATTTTATCGTTGCCGTTGCCGACACCTCAAACGGGCGTATGTATGAACCCGTCATCACATAGTTTTTGTAGGGAGTGGTGTCGGTCACGAGGTCGGCGGCACCTATGTCGCCCTTGGCACCGAGCTGGTTGAAGAGGTTCACCACGTTCACCGCGAGGTCAACATTGTCGTTCAGGCGGTAGCTCACGCCTCCGAACGACTCCCACCACCCGTTGAAGTAAAGTGTGTTGGTCTTGTTTATGTATTGCTTGCTGAAATAGCGGAAGTTGAGATTGAACCTCCACCTGTCGATTGTGTACGACGGGTCAAGCTCAACAAGTATCTTCGACATGCTCGTCACCGTGTTGTCGCTCACGTCCATGCCGTCGGTCACGCCGTCGGAGAAGGTGGCGAAAAGGTTGAAATTCTTGTATTTCGGGTCTTGCAGCGTGAAGCTTCCGTGCAGCGAGAAGCCCTTGAACGGCGTCACCACCACGTCGGTTGTCCATCCGAGTGTCTGTATGCCGTAGGCCATCTGTATGCCCCGGCTGTCCTCGTCGCCCTTTTTCAGTCCCGATCCGTCGGTGGCGTCGTTCTGCATCACGTGGTAGAACGTGGATCGGCGCTTGTTGTTGTTCTTGTTGATGAACGACACCTGCGACACGAGTTGCAGCCACGGCGTGTTGAAGAAAATGCCCACGCGCGCCATGTTGGTGTTCATTGCCGCCGTGTTGGGATAGTTCTCGCTGGCGTAGTCCTCGAGGTTGCAGCGTTGGCGCGTGTACACATATTCGCCCATCACGCCGAATCCCTTTGCAATGGTGTAGCGTATGTTGTAGGCAGCCGACGGGTTTATCCAGTCGCCGGTGATGTGCGTGCGCTTGTGTGTGCCGTCGTCGAGATACCATCCCGGCTTGCGGTCGTTCACGGTAGAGCCTCCTAGGTTGTTGGCGGTTTCTGCTCCGTAGGCCTGGTAGGCGAGGCGCAGTCCGAGGCTCATCCACAGTTTCGGGCTTATGTTCCAGTCGTCGCTGGCATATACGGCGAGCGTGTTGTCGTGACCATCATAATATCCCACATGCGGGTTATACATGAGAGCCTTTGACAGCGTGCCGTCGGCATTCTTGGTGAAAAGCTGCGAGGGTTCTTTCTTCACTTCCTGCACAAACGATGTTGACATCTCGTGCGAGTAGGATTTCTGATACCAGTAGTTTAGTCCGGCTCTCCACGAGTGTTTCCCGTTGGCGCTTTTGCCCGTGATCTGCGCCGTTGTGAGCCACTCGGTGTCCTTGTTGGGCGCATACGACACGTTGAAGTTCTGCACCTTTTCGCCTGTGTAGGGTGTGCCGTCGGCATAGAAGTAGGAGCCGTTGTTGTCGGTGAGGTTGGTCATTTCAATCGATGCGCCGCTCGGCGTGGCCAACTTTACCTTCGATGCCACCGAGAGTGCCGTTGTCTTGCCCAGTTTGTAGTCGAGGTTGAAGCGCACCGTGTGGTTGTCGGTGGTTGCCGCGTCGCGCCACGACGTGTTCTTTATGTCGCCCGTCACCACGTCCATGTAGTTGAAGTCGGTCATTTCCTTGGCAAAATATCCGTCGGTGCCCATCTTGAAGCCGTTGTATTTCTTCACCGAACCGTCGCCCACGAAC
>CAVDJG010000220.1:0-4176 GCA_963609005.1 Acidaminococcaceae bacterium | reverse complement strand
AAGAACGACACTCGGCTGAGGTCGGCATTGCCTATTGTGAGGTGGCTTATGAGGCGTCCCGGTGTGGCAATCACCACGTCGGCCCCCATCGTGAGGCTGCGCAGTTCCTGGTCGTATCGGTTTCCGTCGTTGCCGCCATACACGGCTACGCTGCTCACTTCGTTGAGGTAGTAGCCGAAACCCTGCATTGCCTGGTCGATTTGCTGCGCCAGTTCGCGTGTTGGGCTCATTATCACGCAGTTTATGGCATCCTTTGGATAGCCTCCGTCGTCGAGCTTGCTGAGTATCGGCAGGAGGTAGGCTGCTGTCTTGCCGGTGCCTGTCTGTGCCACGCCGAGCAGGTCGCGGCCTTCGAGAATGGCCGGTATGCATTTTTCCTGTATTGGTGTGCATTCGTCGAAACGCATGTCGTAGAGAGCGTCGAGCACATTGTCGTTGAGGTCGAGTTCGTCAAAATACATGTCTTGTTGTCTTTCTTTTTAATCGGGAGCTGAGGCGTGTCGTGCTCCGTGTGTTTCTTGTTTCGTTTTAAAATTAATTGGGTGCCTTGCGGTAGCAGAACCATGCCACGACTGCGAATATGGCATTTGGAATCCATGCGGCAAGTGCCGGAGGTGTGTTGGCGTTGATGGCGAATGTCGATGACACTGTCTGTAGCATGATGTAGCCGAAGCTCAGGGCCAGACCTATGCCGAGATACATTCCCATTCCGCCCTTGCGTTTGCGCGATGACAGCGACAGTCCGATTGTCGTGAGGATGAACGAGGCGAACGACGAGGCTATGCGCTTGTGGTATTCCACCTGGTATTGCACCACGTTGCTGCTGCCTCGGTCGATTTGCTTCGAGATGTATTCCTTCAGTTCCGGGCTTGTGAATGTTTCCTGCTGGCCTTTGGAGTAGACGAGGTCGGTGGGTTCCATCTGTATCACCGTGTCGCGCCGCATGCCGTTGGTGATGTGTTCGCGCAGTCCGTGCAGTTCGCGCACCTTCCAGTTGGATATTGTCCAGTGGTATTTCGACTCGGATATGGTGTCGTATTGCACCTCCATTGCCGTGAGGTGGCTCACGAGTTTCTTGTTTTCGAGCTTGTCGAGCGAGAAGCCGTAGCCGCGTTTGGTGTCGTTGTCGTAGTGCTGTATGTAGGCTATCACGCCTTTGCCCACTTGCAGCATCACGTTGTCGGCCGATGTGTTTTTCTTCTTGTTCTTGTACATGGTCTCGAAGTTCTGCCTTATTACTGTGCCGTGCGGGATGACGTAGGCACTGAGATAGAACGACAGGGCGGATATGAGCACGCACGAAATCATGTAGGGGCGCATGAGACGCTTGAACGAAATGCCGGCGGCAAGCATGGAGATAATCTCGGAGTTTGACGCGAGTTTCGTCGTGAAGAATATCACGGCGATGAACACGAACAGCGGACTGAACAGGTTGGCGAAGTAAGGCACGAAGTTGGCGTAGTAGTCAAAGACAATGGCTTTGAGCGGCGCGTGGTATTGTGTGAACTTTGCCAGGTTTTCGTTGATGTCGAAAACTATTGATATGGATATGATAAGGACAATGGAATAGATGTATGTACCGATGAATTTCCTTATTATATACCAGTCGAGGCGCTTTATGTAGCGGCGCGGATTGAGAATGCCCAACAGGCCGAAGAAGTGTGCCATGCGGCGCAGCGCGGGCTTGGCCCATGCCGTGCGGCGTCTTGCCGCGCGTGCGGCCTTTAGCGGTTTTCTGTATCGTCTTATTCTCTTTCTGTCCATTCTTTTGCAAAAGTGTGCCGTTGCCTGATGTGTCTTTATATGCGGCAGCCAAGTTGGCCGATGACACTTGCCTTCCATTTCACGAAGTCGCCCTGCTCGATGTGTTGCCGTGCATCGGTCACAAGACGCAGGTAGAATGCGAGGTTGTGTATGCTCGCTATCTGCATGGCGAGCAGCTCCTGCGCTTTGAACAGGTGGTGCAGGTAGGCTTTGCTGTGTATGCGGTCGATTTCGCATCCGTCAGGGTCGATAGGCGAGAAGTCCTGTTCCCACTTCTTGTTGCGCATGTTCATCGTTCCGTTGTAGGTGAAAAGCATTGCATTGCGGCCGTTGCGGGTAGGCATGACGCAGTCGAACATGTCAACGCCGCGCTCAATGGCTTCGAGCAGGTTCTGCGGAGTGCCCACTCCCATGAGGTAGCGGGGCTTGTCTTTGGGCAGGATTTCATTCACTACCTCTATCATCTCGTACATCACTTCGGTGGGTTCGCCCACGGCGAGTCCGCCAATGGCGTTGCCGTCGGCCCCTTTGTCGGCTACATGTTTTGCAGCCTCGCGCCGCAAGTCCTTGAAAGTGCAGCCCTGCACTATGGGGAAAAGGCTCTGTCGGTAGCCGTAGAGGGGTTCGGTTTCGTTGAATCGCTTTATGCAGCGGTCGAGCCATCGCTGAGTCAGCCCCAAACTCTTCTTTGCATAGGCGTAGTCGCTGTCTCCCGGAGGGCACTCGTCGAGTGCCATCATTATGTCGGCACCTATTATGCGTTCGGTGTCCATGACGTTTTCGGGTGTGAAGAAATGCTTTGAGCCGTCGATGTGCGATCGAAATTCGCATCCTTCTTCACGCAGTTTGCGTATGCCGGTGAGCGAAAACACCTGGAAACCGCCTGAGTCGGTGAGTATGGGGCGGTCCCATGTGTTGAATTTGTGCAGTCCGCCGGCGGCGCGCAAGGTGTCGAGGCCGGGGCGGAGATACAGGTGATAGGTGTTGCCGAGTATTATTTGCGCCTTTACTTGGTCGCGCAGTTCGGCGAAATGCACGCCTTTCACTGAGCCGCATGTGCCCACAGGCATGAATATTGGGGTCTTTATCTGTCCGTGGTCGGTTGTTATGAGTCCGGTGCGCGCGTCTGACGCAGTGTCGGTGTGTTGCAGTTCGAATGTCATTTCTTGTCTTGTTGTTCGGCTTCTTGCTTTTTCGCGTTGTCGTCTTCTACGGTGAGTGCTATTGGATTGTCAACCATTTCGTCGGTAAGGGCGAAATCCCACACGTCTTGCACGTTCTCCACATAGTGGAACGACACGCCCTTGCGGTAGATTTCGGGTATCTCGTCGATGTCTTTCTTGTTGTCGCGGCACATCACGATGTCGGTTATTCCGGCGCGTTTTGCAGCGAGTATTTTCTCTTTTATGCCGCCTACGGGCAGCACTTTGCCTCGCAGTGTAATCTCGCCGGTCATGGCCGTGTTCTTGCGCACCTTGCGTTGTGTGAGTGCCGAGGCTATCGATGTGGCTATCGTGATGCCTGCCGACGGGCCGTCTTTGGGCGTTGCGCCTTCGGGAACGTGTATGTGTATGTTCCACTGGTCGAATATCCGGTAGTCAACGCCGAGCTTGTCGATGTGGGCTTTCACGTATTCGAGGGCTATTACTGCCGATTCCTTCATCACGTCGCCAAGGTTTCCGGTGAGTGTCAGCTTTCCGGCCTTTCCTTTGCTGAGCGAGGTTTCGATGAAAAGTATCTCTCCGCCAACGCTTGTCCATGCGAGTCCGGTCACCACTCCGGCATAGTCGTTGCCCTGGTAGATGTCGCGGTAGAACGGCGGTTTGCCCAGAAGGTCTTCTATCTGGTTGGGGGTTATCTTGCCCAATGTGACGTTCTCGCCTGCTGCTTTTGAGTAGGCGAGCTTGCGCAAAGCCTTGTTCACCTGCTTTTCAAGTTGCCGCACTCCGCTTTCGCGTGTGTACTGCTCTATGATTTTCTCTATCGCCGCCTTGTTGAACTGCGGTTTTTCGTCGAGCCCGGCAAGTCCGGTGTTTTCGAGTTCGCGCGGAATGAGGTGGCGTTTTGCTATCTCAGTCTTTTCTTCGGTGATGTATCCGCTCACCTCAATGAGCTCCATTCGGTCGAGCAGGGGGCGCGGTATGGTGTTGAGGTCGTTGGCCGTGGCTATGAACAGCACTTTCGACAGGTCGTAGTCTACGTCGAGGTAGTTGTCGTGGAATGCGTTGTTCTGTTCGGGGTCGAGCACTTCGAGCAGGGCCGAGGCCGGGTCGCCGTTGATGTTGTTCTGTGTAACCTTGTCGATCTCGTCGAGTATGAACACCGGGTTAGACGATCCGGCTTTCTGTATGCTCTTTATTATGCGTCCGGGCATTGCCCCGATGTATGTGCGGCGGTGTCCGCGTATTTCCA
>CAVDJG010000219.1:0-4201 GCA_963609005.1 Acidaminococcaceae bacterium | reverse complement strand
CCCGTAGGGACGATATAATATAGCGCAGGGGCTTGCCCCTGCGTTTTCAGTTACCAACAACAACGCCCCTGTAAGGGGCGCATAGTTAAATCTCACAAAGAATTATGCGCCCCTTTCGGGGGCAATTGAATGTGATGCCGTGACAGATAGCGGCAAGCCACTATCCTATAATATAAGCCCATTTCATGGGCAACATACGGCAGACCAAAGGATATAGAAAAGAATCCGGGGGCTGCACGCGCTATTGCGTGCAACCCCCGGATTCGGTTTTTTGTCTTGCCCGTGCCGTGTGCAGGGCAACGGGTGCTCACTCGAAATAGTAGAGGAAGGTGGCTATGCCCGTGAGAGCCTTCTTGGGCGAGTCTTTTATCTCGATAGTGAACTTTATCTGCGCCTTGGTCACGCCGCGGAGGTTTTCTATCGAGTGCAGGTCGGCCACGAGGCGTATCGACTGGCCCGACTTCACTGCCTGGCCGAACTTCATCTTGTCCATGCCGTAGTTAACCATCATCTTGAGGTTTTTCACCTCGATAATCTGGTTCCACATGTAGGGCAGCATCGAGAGCGTGAGGTAGCCGTGGGCTATGGTGGTCTTGAACGGACTTTCTACGGCGGCGCGCGCCGTGTCGACGTGTATCCACTGGTGGTCGAGCGTGGCGTCGGCAAACTGGTTGATGCGTTCCTGCGGCAGATCCACCCAGTCGGATATGCCGATGTTCTTGCCGAGCAGCGCGGCAAACTCGTCGTAGGAGTTGATAATTGCTTTACTCATTTTTGTTTCTTCTTTTTTTATTCTCTTTACCTTTGTTGCTTGTTGGTGTGCTTCAATCGCCTGTGCGCGGCAACTGCTTGCATGCCAGTGTCTTGCACCTGCGGCGGCAGAACGGGCTGCGGCAGCGGCGCGCGGGCTTTGCAAACAAGGCTTCGTTGCGCGGCAAAGAAGCCTTGCTTGGGCGGCAAACAGGGCTTCTTTTGGGTGCAACGAAGCCTTGTTTCGGCGAGTGTCAAACGGGCGTGCCGGCGAGGGTGCGGCGGTCAGTCGCCGTCGGGCGCGTAGAGCCAGTTGTGCAGCGGGTCGGCATAGTCGAATATCTCGCCCTCGGCAAAGAAGCGGCGCATTTCGGTTTCGGCCGTCTCCACGCTGTCAGAGGCGTGTATGATGTTTTCCTGTCCGCTCATTGAGTAGTCGCCGCGAATGGTGCCGGGAGCGGCCTTGCGGCCGTTGGTGGCCCCCACGATGTCGCGCACCACCTTTACTGCGCTGTTGCCCTCGACGCACATGGCCACGACGGGAGCCGACTTCATCGAGGCTATGAGCCACGGGAAGAACGGGCGTTCGCGCAGATGGGCGTAGTGCTCGTTGAGGATGTCGTCGCCGAGCTGCATCATCTTGAGGCCCACGATGCGCAGCCCCTTGCGCTCGATGCGGTTTATCACTTCGCCGACGAGGCGGCGCTGCACGGTGCACGGTTTGAGAAGGATGAGTGTCTTTTCCATAAGTCAGTGTCTTTTTTTAGCAGATTTTTTCGTTGGCCCCGTTTGCGGGCCTTTTGTGCAAAGGTAGGCAAAAAACGCGAGAACGCGGCCGTGTGCGGCCCGAAAAACGTGCCTCTGCGCTCGGCGGCATGCCCGTCTGCCGGCACGGGCGGCGGCTTTGGACGGAAAAACTTGCAGAATACGCCACAAATTAGTAACTTAGCACCCCTCAAAAGGCAATGCGCCATGCCGTTGGCCGTGGGCTGCGGCGGTGCGGAGCATTATGGCGGGTTCTAAAAATTACCTTTGATGAAAGAGCATACCCGTAAAAATAGAATTTGATAATGCGTGGAATTTTTAGAACACGCCTTATATAATAAAGGTGGCGCAGGTGCGCGTGGTGCGCGCCGTGCCGCCGCAAAAAAAGCAATGACAATGGAAAAGGCAAAAACAAACGTGATGGGCGCGTTGTCGGCACTGCGTGTGCTTGCGCTTGCGGCGGTGCTCATGGTGAGTGCCGGGGCACATGCGGTGCTCAAGGAAAAGAACCTCTCGTCGACGCTCTCGGTGCTGCGCGCCGAGCTTGAGACGGCGTTCAACGAACAGAAGCAGAACATGGCGCGCTACGCGCAGTATAACACGGTGCAGCACAAGCAGATGGTTGCGCTCATGCAGCGCAGCGACCAGGTGGCGCTCATGCTCTACTCGCAGAAGCAGGACTTCACGTTTGACATGACCTATGCCTGCCACGAGGCCACCGAGCAGTGGCGCAAGTTTCGCAAGATGCGCCTGCCCTACGACAAGATAATGACGCGCATGGACGCCGAGATAGAGCGCTACACCGACCTTATCGACGCGCTCGAGACCATTCCGCCCTCGCTGCGCAAGACAAAACAGAAGCAGCCGCCGCGCGGACGCAAGCCCCGTGCAGGCGCGGGCAAGATGCCTTTCGCGCTCGACGCGCAGGGCTTGCTCGACCGCAAGGCGTGCCTCGACTATGCAGTGGCGCTGCGCCGCAACCTCGTGAGCATGCGGCAGAACGTGGAGGAGGACAACCAGCACTATGCCATGGTGTCGGAGAAGCTCAAGAAGGTGAACGACTATGCCCTCTCGCGCTACAACCTCATACAGCACAACATATTCGTCAACGGCGACCAGAACTATCTTGAGGTGCTCGCCTCGATGCCCATGTCCTACCACAACGCCAAGGCCGACGTGAGCGAGAAATACGACACCGAGAAGGTGAAGGGGCAGAACGGCACCACGCGCGTGATTTACTCGCAGTGGCGCGGCCCGATAGTGACGTCGGTGGCATTCTTCGTGATATTCTACATCATCGTGGCCGGACTGCTGAGCAACGTCTTCGTGAGGTGGCTCGTGCCCAAGCGGTTCCGCACCGAGGAGTTCATGAAGAAAAAGGTGTGCCTCATGCTCTTCCTTGCCATGGCCATATTCGCCGTGTCGGTAATGGTGGCGCGCACCTTCATGGAGCACAACTTCTTCCTCATGGCATCGAAGCTGCTCATAGAATATGCGTGGCTGCTGTGCGCCATATTCTTCTCGCTGCTCGTGCGCCTTCCCGGCGACCAGATAAAGAGCGGTTTCCGCATATACACCCCGGTGATGCTCATGTCGTTCATCGTCATCGTGTTCCGCATCATCTTCATCCCCAACAACCTCGTGACGCTCATCTTCCCGCCCATACTGCTCTTGTTCACCCTGTGGCAGTGGAGCGTGATAGGGCGGCACAACGACAACATCCCGCGCAGCGACATCTTCTACACCTGGGTGTCGCTCGTGCTCATGGCCGTATCCACGGTCACGGCATGGTATGGCTACGTGCTGCTCTCGGTGCAGATACTGATATGGTGGATGTTCCAGCTGAGCTGCATACAGACGATAACGTGCATCTACGACATGCTCATAGCCTATGAGCACCGACGCCTCTCGGTGCGCATCGCCGCCGACGCCAAGGCATCGGGCAAGAAGCAGGCACAGCGCCCCGCGCCCGCCACGGCCGCCAAGAAGGGCGGCAGCATGCTGAGCATAATAACGGTGAGCCACGACGCCCACATCAACGTGACGTGGTTCTACGACCTCGTCTACATGGCACTCGTGCCGGTGGTGAGCGTGTTCTCGGTGATGCTGTCGATATGGTGGGCAGCCGACGTGTTCGACCTCACCGACACGGTGTTCAAGATACTCATGTTCGACTTCCTCAACATCACGGGCGTGGTGCAGCTCTCGATAGGCAAGCTCGTGATGGTGCTCGCGCTGTTCTTCATCTTCCGCTACATCAACTACCTCATAAAGGCCCTCTACCACAAATACCACAAGTCGAAAATCGTGGTCAACGGCAAGCCCAACTTCACCCTGGCCAACAACATCATAGCCATTTGCTGCTGGGGACTGTATGCCGTGATTTCGATAAAGACGCTCAAGATTCCCTCCACGGCAGTGTCGGTAATCTCGGCAGGCCTCGCAACGGGTGTCGGCTTCGCCATGAAGGACATGCTCGAGAACTTCTTCTACGGCATATCGCTAATGACCGGACGTGTGCGCGTGGGCGACTTCATCGAGTGCGACGGCATACGCGGAAAGGTGGAGAGCATAACCTACCAGAGCACGCAGGTGGCCACGGCCGACGGATGCGTGATAGCCTTCCTCAACAGTTCGCTTTTCAGCAAGAACTTCAAGAACATAACCAAGAACCACTCCTACGAGA
>CAVDJG010000218.1:0-4208 GCA_963609005.1 Acidaminococcaceae bacterium | reverse complement strand
ATGAGTATCAGGGCGAGGTCGTTGATGAATGTTGGTAATTCTGACACTTTGTTCTGTTTGCGTTAATTGCCAATGTTGCCGACGGGCCGAATGCCATATTCTTTTGCCGGTTTTGCCCGTAGCATATAACTATAATTAAAAATAAAGTCTACGACATTTTGCTCTGTTGTAGACTTTATTCCAAATTTCAAAAGGGCACTTGCCCGTTGTTTCAATCGTTGAAGTGCGACGTTATCTCGCATATTCTCGTTATCACCTGCATTGCCTTCTCCATGACCTGAATGCTGACAAACTCGTAGGGGCCGTGGAAATTCACGCCGCCGGCGAAGATGTTGGGGCAAGGCAAGCCCTTGAACGAGAGCTGTGCTCCGTCGGTGCCGCCGCGTATTGGCTCCACCTTAGGTGCGACGCCGCTTTCCTGCATGGCTTTCAGCACTATGTCGATGACGTGCATGTTGGGGTCAATCTTCTCCTTCATGTTGTAGTACTGGTCTTTCAGTTCCACGGTCACGGTGTTGTCGCCATACTTCTGGTTCATCTTTTCCACACATTTCTCCATGAAGTCCTTGCGGTCTTCAAAGCGTTCGCGGTCGTGGTCGCGTATGATATACGACAGTGTGGCACGCTCACAGCACGAGTTTATGCCGAGCAGATGATAGAATCCCTCGTAGCCTTCGGTGTTTTCGGGTATTTCGGTCTCGGGAATCATGTTGTTGAACTCCACTGCCAGGCGGCTTGCGTTAACCATTTTGCCCTTTGCATAGCCCGTGTGCACGCTCACTCCGTTTATGCGCACCTTAGCGGCAGCGGCGTTGAAGTTCTCATATTCCAGTTCGCCAAGGTCGCCACCGTCCATGGTGTAGGCCCATTCGCACCCGAATTTCTCCACATCGAAATGGTGTGCGCCCATTCCTATCTCCTCGTCGGGGTTGAAAGCCACGCGTATGTCGCCGTGCTTTATCTCGTCATGGTCGCGCAGATAGCACATGGCCTGCACAATCTCGGCTATGCCCGCCTTGTCGTCGGCGCCGAGCAGCGTGTGGCCGTCGGTCACGATGAGGTCTTCGCCAACATGGCTCTTCAGCTCGGGAAACTTTGCCGGCGACGACACGATGCCCTCAGAGAGCTCGATGTCTCCGCCATCATAATTTCTCACGATGCGTGCCTTGATGTCGGCACCGCTGCAGTCGGGGCTTGTGTCATAGTGTGATATGAAGCCTATCGTGGGAATGTCTTTCTTGGTGTTGGCCTTCAATGTGGCATAAATGTAGCCCATCTCGTCCATCTCAACATCGCTGAGGCCTTCGTTTTCAAGTTCCTCTTTCAGATATTTTGCAAACACGAGCTGTTTAGAGGTGCTCGGCACGCTCTCCGACTCTTCGCTCGACTGAGTGTCAAACTTGGTGTAATTAAGAAATCTTTCGGTAATATCCATTTTATGTGCAGTTCTTGTTTTCTTGTTGCAAACTTAGCTATTTTTTTCCATTTTAGCGCGTTTATGCCCGAAAAGTTTGCCACATCTTTTATAAAAGCACCTTGCCGGTGGCAGCGCGGGCACATAATGCATAGCCTTTACACTCAGCCAATCACCCCGAAATGACGCAGTGCTCGGCTTATTCCGTCGTGGTCGACGTCGGCAGTGACATAGTCGGCATGGCTTTTCACCTCATCGGTGGCATTGCCCATGGCCACGCCCACACCGGCCGCATGCATTATCGACACGTCGTTGCCGCCGTCGCCAAAGGCCATGGTGTCCTCGGCCCGTATGCCCAGTGCCGCCGCTATGGCAAGAAGTCCGCGCCCCTTGTCGGCGGTAGAGAGCGTCACGTCGCTGAATGCCGGGTGCCACCTTGTCGAGATGCAGTGCGGCATCGACGCGAGCACTGTCTGCTCCTGACCGGGAGTGAAGAACGGTGTGAATTGCAGTATGCCCTGCCCGAGCACTGTTTCAAGCGGAACGTCCCACGAAGTGTAGCCCACATTGAGCACGTCAAACACCACATGGCGCATTTCGTCGGTGGGATTGATTATTGCAAGGTCGCGTGTGCCCACCACAAGGCAGCCGAAATGCATCTCGTTGGAAAGGCGCACCATCTGGCGGGCTTCGCTGTCGGGTATGGTAGAAAGGCTTACCGTTTGGCTGCCCAAGGTGCAGCACGCGCCTGTGGCCATAACATATCCGTCTACGAGATGCTCCACCGCACCTATGTTGTTGATGAGTTGGCGCGGACGTCCGGTGGAGATGAACACCTTCGCGCCATTACGCTTGGCCGCCTCGAGGGCATCGATTGTTGACTGCGGAATGCTGTGGGTGTTGAAACTCACGAGCGTGCCGTCGATGTCGAAGAACAGTGCTTTTGTCATAATCGTTTTGTTTCCTATTGAATTTGCATGCCGTTTTGCCACGAATGAGGCTTTGCGGCGGCGTGCGGCAGATGCAGCGCGTGCGTGCGGCAGTTGCGATGCATGCGTGCGGCAGACGGCGCACGCCGCGCCTTCATTACTGTTGACCGCCAAAAAGGCCCTGACGGTGCCGCACAGCGTGCCCGGTTGCCTCGCTACGGTGCAAAGTTACTACAAAAATGGCATTCGCTGAAACAGCGGCACGCTGCTTCTTGAAGATTTTTAGTAACTTTGCACGTTGTACAGAGGCCGGTAGGCATAGGGCAAATACATTCACTACAAAACAAAAGACACAACCTGACATGAACGAAGAGGCAAAACTCGCGTGGGACATCGTTGAGCAAACCAACACCAACCTTTTTCTTACGGGAAAGGCCGGGACGGGAAAGACTACCTTTCTGAAACGCCTGAAGGCAGAGTCGGCAAAGCGCATTGTCGTCACTGCCCCCACTGGCATTGCGGCCATCAACGCCGAGGGCACAACCATGCACTCGTTCTTCCAACTGCCGTTTGCCCCTTATGTGCCCGACACCACGTTCAATGCTCAAGGCGGACAGTTTCGCTTCGGCAAAGACAAGATACGCGTCATACGATCGCTCGACGTGCTTGTAATCGACGAGATAAGCATGGTGCGTGCCGATTTGCTCGATGCCGTTGACAGTGTGTTGCGGCGCTTCCGCCGCAGCAACGCTCCCTTCGGCGGAGTGCAGCTCGTAATGATAGGCGACCTGGGGCAACTTGCGCCTGTTGCCAAGGACGAAGAGTGGACCTTGCTGAGCCAGTATTATGACACGCCCTATTTCTTCAGCAGCCGTGCACTGCGTGCCACGCGCTATGCCATTGTTGAACTGAAAACCGTCTACCGCCAAAGCGACCGCCGGTTTATCGACATTCTCAACCGGGTGCGCGACAACCGGGCCGACAGCGAAGTGCTTGCCGCCCTCAACGCGCGCTATCTGCCGGGGTTCAAGCCGGGCAACGACGAGGGCTACATACGCCTCGTAACGCACAATGCGCAGGCACAGAGCGTCAATGCGCAGGCCCTTGCCGAAATAAAAGGGCGGTCCTATGGCTACAAAGCCGAGGTTTCGGGCAAATATCCCGAAATGCTCTACCCTACCGACGCCAAGCTCACGCTGAAGAAAGGGGCGCAGGTGATGTTTGTGAAAAACGACCCCTCGGCCGAGAAGCGATACTACAACGGCATGATAGGCCGCGTAGACGAAATAACGAGCGACGGTTTCACGGTGGTGGCCAAAGACACCGGCGAGAACATAAGCGTGGAGCCTGAAGAATGGTCGAACAGCCGTTATGTGATTGACGAAACGACAAAGGAGATAACCGAAGTGGTTGACGGCACGTTCAAACAGTTTCCCGTGAAGCTCGCCTGGGCAATAACAGTGCACAAGAGCCAGGGGCTCACCTTCGACAAGGCCATAATCGACGTGCAGCACGCGTTCTCGCACGGGCAAACCTATGTGGCACTGAGCCGCTGCCGCACCCTCGAAGGACTTGTGCTGAGTGCGCCGCTGCCGCCGAGCGCGATAATACGCGACCGATCGGTTGACGACTTCGCTATGCACGCTCCCGAACACACGCCCACCATTGACCAGCTTGAAACGCTCAGACGCGACTATTTTCTTGCCACACTGGCCGACCTTTTCGACTTTCGACAGATTTTCACGCAGACTGAAAAATACACTCTTCTTCTTTCAGAAAATTTCAGGCGCAGTTTTCCGAAGCTCGCGTCAGAATTCAAGGTGCGCTGCACGGCCCTCAACACCGATGTGGTGGGAGTGTCTGAG
>CAVDJG010000217.1:0-4259 GCA_963609005.1 Acidaminococcaceae bacterium | reverse complement strand
CATGAGGCATCCTTCTTTTCCGAATACGCTTGCAAACTGGTCCATGATGCCGCAGTTCACACCGCAATAGTTGTGCTCTGTGGCTTGGCCTGCAAGCACCATATCCCACTTGCTCACCTTGTTGTCGCCAAACAAGTCGTTGAGGGCATAGGCAAAGCAACTCTCCAAAGCTGCCGATGAAGACATACCTGCACCAAGAGGAACGTCACCTGCAAATGCAGTGTTAAATCCTTTCACATCAACGCCAAGTTTCTTCATTTCTTGAACGATGCCATAGATGTAGCGTGCCCAACTTGCACGAGGGCCAGTGGGGTCGTCAACCTTGATCTCTACGCGGTCTTTCAAGTCGATAGAGTAGCACATGACAGTATTCGTGCCATTCGGACGCACTTCTGCCATAATGCCTTTGTCCACAGCTCCGGGGAATACAAAGCCACCATTGTAGTCAGTGTGCTCACCAATGAGATTGATACGTCCGGGAGATGTGTAGATATTACCAGTCTTGCCGTCGAAATGCTTGACGAAACGGCTTCTTACAAATTCAATGTCCATAATCAATAGCGTTTTTTGTTAATGTATAGATTTTATGTCAACATGGTTTGTCTGAAAGGAGCATTAGCCCTTTACAGACAAACCTTTTTGTTATATCCTTATTCAACAGGGATGTCGGTATTTACATTCTTCGAACCGGCAAGGGCGTAATAGAGAATGTAAACAGCACTAAGCAACACAACGATGAAACTTGTTATGTAGCTGTGTGTTATATCGATGACAATAGCCTGAATGCCAATCATTACAGCAAAACCTGCAACCATCATCATAAATGCGCCCGAAGCAGCAGCGGTGTACTTTCCAAGTCCTTCGGTAGCGAGGTTGAAAATGCCACCCCACATGACTGATGCGCAAAGACCAACCAGCAGGAATGCAAACATACCTACCGGAATCTTGCCCCATACAAAGCTTAACGATGTGTAGTCGATGCCAGGGCAACTTACCAGCATTGTGCTGGGCAAAAGCATACCGGCTGCTACAAGCACGATAGCGACTGTGCTGACAGTGGCAATCATGGCCTTGGCCGAAACCTTACCGCCAATCATACCGCCAATGAAACGGCCTATAAGCATGAATATGAAATACACGGCACTGAGCGTTCCGCAATAGCCGGCATCCATGCCAAGGCCAGGATTTGCAGCATCGGTAGGTGCGGTAAGATATGACATGATGTAGGTAGGAGGACAAACTTCAACTGCACCATAAACGGCGATGGCCAACATTCCGAGCTTGAAATGACGGAAAGAATAGCAACTGTATTTGTCGTTTGTCTTTACTTCGCCTGTTGCATGTTGTTGCGGCTCCTGTATCTTTGTGAAGAAGATAACGACAAGAGCAAATACAAATATTGCCAGAGCTATGAACAGAGCAGGCGTAGCATCAGACACCTTGGCTTTGCTTGCATCACCAATGAGGCTACCCATGAGGATGTAAACGCAAACGGCAGCTGCCGAGTTGAACACACCGCCTATCTGAACCAACTGGTTGCCGGTGTTGCCACCACCTCCAAGCAGGTTAAGCATAGGATTGACTACTGTATTGAGCATGCACATGCAAAGGCCAGATATGAATGCGCCAATGAGGTAGACAACAAATCCCATTGAACCGCTCAACCATTGTACGAGCAAACCTACAATTCCCACGACGAGAGCTGCGAGGGCAGTTTTCTTGTAACCGAATTTTTGTATCAGCAATCCGGCGGGTATACCCATAAGGAAATAGGCTCCGAAATTTCCGTAGTTGCCAACCTGTGCCAAAGACTCTGATACAGCGAAATTGTTTTTAAGAATAACTGCCATAGGTGAGCACAAGTTGGTCACGAAAGCAATCATTGCGAACAGGAAAATCATTGCAAGAATGGCAATGATACTTCCTTGTTTTTTAGAGTTCTTCTCTACTTTTTCCATGTTTTATTATTATTTAGTTTTACAGTTTTCCAAAGGTTTAGAGTGTACTTTTTCATAGAAACGATTGAGAATAGAATTGTTTCAATTCTCAATCGTTTCGTTGTTTAAGATGTTATGAAATGTCTGATTATTTGTTCACGCCAAATTTATAAACTGTTTTTTGCGTGTACTGCTCATTAGGATTGAGCACAACAGACGGGAAATAAGGATGGTTGGGAGAGTCGGGGAAATGTTGTGCCTCAAAACATATTGCACTGCGGCGCGGGAATGTAGCACCGTTTTGCCCCTTGTATCCATCGGCCCAGTTGTCAGTATATACCTGAACGCCAGGTTCTGTGGTATATACCTCCATTGTGCGTCCGCTTGTTGGTTCTTCTATGCGGGCTGCAAAGCTAAGCTCGCCCTCTTCGTTCTTGTTCAATACGAAACAATGGTCGTAACCTGCACCGTTCTTTATCTGCTCGTTGTCAGCATCGATGTCCTTTCCTATGGTTTTCGGAGTTCTGAAATCGAACGGCGTTCCTTCTACAAGACGTATCTCACCAGTTGGTATTGATGTGTTGTCGATAGGAATGTAGTAATCAGCGTTAATCTCGCACACAAGATTTTCTATCGTTGGTGTGGGGTTGGCAATACCAGCAAGCGAGAAGAAACCATGGCTCGTGAGGTTTACGATTGTCTTCTTGTTGGTTGTTGCCAGATATTCAATGATGAGTTCGTTGTCGTTTGTAAATGTATAAACGACGGTGACTCTCATTTCGCCAGAGAAACCTTCTTCGCCGTATGGACTTACATATTTGAGCACCAATGTTTGCTCGTTCATCTGAAGGGCATCCCAAACCTTGGCATTAAATCCTTTCAGACCTCCATGCAGACAGTTCGGGCCGTTGTTTATTGGCAGTTGATAATGCTTGCCGTGAAGTTGGAACTGCCCTTTGCAAATACGGTTTCCATATCGGCCGACAAGAGTGGAAAGATATGGCTCGGGCGAGTTAATAACGTCTTCGATATTGTCGTGTCCCTGTATCACGTTGGCCAATTGGCCTTTGTTGTCAGGAACCATGATAGCAACGATTGCTCCACCGTAATTGGTTATGGCAACTTCATTGCCGTCAGCGTTTCTCAATATATAGAGGTCGGTTTTCTTTCCTCCGACAGTGGATTGGAAGTCAGACCTTTTCAATCCACAGATGTTTTCCGATTCGGTCATGCTCATTGTTTGATCAGTTTTTAGTTAGATTTCCTATGTTGCAAAGTAACCAAAAAAAAACGTAATGCCCAAGCCTTTATAAAAAAAATGCGGAAGTTGTACAGTTAAAAACTATTAATCATTGTATTTCAAAGCCATTAATCGTTACGATTTAAAAACGTCAGCAAATCGGCTACGACGTAACTGCTTCCGCCCACGAAAACGAAATCGTTGGGTGCGGCATCGTGCATAGCCGCCAGATAAGCTTCTTTCACCGAAGGGAAACTTGCTCCGTGCAATCCATGTGCGGCGCCTTCGCTTTGTATTTTTGCTTCCGGTATGGCACGCTTTGTTGTGGCACGAGTGAAATAATATGTGGCATTTTGAGGAAGCATGTCCATTACATGACACAAGTCCTTGTCGTCAACCATGCCGAATACTATTCTCAGTGTTTCACAATGTTGTTTCCTTATCTGATCGGCAAGGTATTTCCAGCCGCCGACATTGTGACCGGTGTCGCATATCACAAGCGGATTGTCTAGAAGTTTTTGCCACCGTCCTTTCAATCCTGTAATTTTGCAGACATTTGAAAATCCTTTCGCCACACATCCAACATCATTTATAACGTTGGCTTCAATTAGTATTTTTACGGAAGTTAATATGGTGTTAGTGTTCTTTTCCTGGTATTCGCCAAGGAGTTCGCTTTTGATTGTGCCGAAATGCGCAGTGTCATATTCAATATAATCGGCATTATCGCGAAATGCAGAAACAACCTCCTTCTCGTTTTCTGCAAAAAATATAGGAGCATCACTTTCGCTTGCTTTTTCTGCAAACACATTATATGTTTCGGGGGTTGTTTCGCCAATGACAGCCGGGACATTCGGCTTTATTATCCCTGCCTTTTCTCTTGCGATTTTTGCTACCGTATCACCAAGAAACTGTGTGTGGTCGAGACTTATATTAGTAATGACAGATAGTATGGGAGTGATTATGTTGGTGCAGTCAAGCCGTCCGCCAAGTCCCACTTCAACAACTGCAATGTCAACATTCTTGTCGGCAAAATATTTGAATGCCATTGCCGTGGTCAATTCAAAAAACGACGGATGTAAAGG
>CAVDJG010000216.1:0-4282 GCA_963609005.1 Acidaminococcaceae bacterium | reverse complement strand
CACTTATATAGAGCAGGTTACGGCTCTTACTGCCGAACGCGACGTGCAGAAAAACATTGCCGACAACCTTCGCGATCAGCTCGAAGCGCTGAAAACCGATGCCGCACAGCGTGTCGCCGAGATGCAGCAGACCCACGACCGGCAGATTGACGAACTGCGGCAGGAGGCTGCGGCTTACCAAAAGAAACAGCAGGACGAAGCCGAAGAGTATCGCCGCGCTGAGACAAAACGCAACTCTGATGCCATAGAGAACATGCGCCTGGCCTATGAAACACAGATTGCCCAACTGAAAACGGCGCACGAGCAGCAGCTGAACCAGACAAAGGAGGGCAACGAAAAGCAGATAGAAACCCTGAAGCTGATGAACCGCGAGCAGGTTGACAGTCAGCTGAAGTTGATAAAAGAACAGATACAAACCACTTCGGAGGAAATTCTGAAACGCCGCCAGGACGAGCTGGGCGAGCGCAACCGCGAACAGGTGTCGAAGATAATCGACCCGCTTCAGGAGAGCTTGAAGGCAATGCGTGAAGCCTTCGACAAATCGAAAGAGCAGCAACACGAGGCTCTCACACGGCTCGACGAGACTATAAAGATAAACATGCAGAAGAGCACCGCGCTCGGCGAAACTGCCGACCGGCTCACACGGGCACTCACTGGCGAGGTGAAGGTGCAGGGCAATTTCGGCGAGCTGAAGCTCAAGCAGTTGCTCGAAGACCTTGAACTGCACGAAGGCGAGCAGTTTGACACGCAGGAAACGCTGAAAGACAAGGCCGGACGGCAGGCAAAAGGCGACGACGGAAAAGGACTTATACCCGATTTTATTTTGCATTTCCCCAACAACCGACATGTCGTGGTAGACTCGAAAATGTCGCTTACCGCATATGAAAGGTATATGAACACCGACGACGGCGACCCGGCAAAGAGCGAATACCTAAAAGAACACATCGCGAGCGTGAGGGCTCAGGTGAAGAGACTTGCCCGAAAAGACTACACACGCTATCTGCCCGGAGGCTACAACAAACTGAATTTCGCAATCATGTATGTGCCCATTGAGGGCGCGCTCAACCTCGCCTTGCTCAACGACGACACGCTGTGGCGTGAGGCCTACGACGACGGTGTAATGATACTTGGGCCTCAGACTATGTATATGAACCTGCGTGTGCTTGAGATGATGTGGACTCAGGTGAAGCAACTGAAAAACCAGCAGGCCATGATTGATGCTGCCAACACAGTGGTTGACCGCGTGCAGGATTTCGGCATGCGCTTCATCGATGTGGAGTCGAGCATGAACGACACTATAAAGAAAATGACAAGGCTCAAGATAACGACGGCCGAGGGTGGCCCGAGCATCATCACTGCCGCCCGAAACTTGATAAAGGCCGGGGCAAAGGAAAACAAGAAAAAGAAGACACTTGCCGAAATCGACGACACGATGTTTATCGATTCCGACACGGCCGGGATGCTTCCCGAAAGCGTATAGGCGCGGTTTCGGAGCTTAGTGTCAGGGCGAAGCGCGCCTTGGCAGAGGCTACCAAAAATATAGCGGTGCGGGAGACACCACGTCTGCCGCACCGCTCAATAACAACACTAATATATAAAAGGTATGAAACGGTGTGTTACACCTTTCCTATGATACCAAGTTTTGTGCCGTTTATGAAATCAACAATGGCGTTGATTTCCTTTCCTTCGGGCACCTGTTCCTTAATCTGTATTACTGCATCAAACACGCTTGTCTGTCCGTGGAACACAAGTCGGTAGGCGTTGGCTATGTGGCTTATCACCTTTTCCGATGTGTTCGACGACTTGAGAAGCGTCTCGTTCACTCCGGCATAGCGCACAGGGTTGTCGGTAGCCACGATAAACGGCGGCACGTCACGGCTTATGCGCACACCACCCGTTACCATTGATGCACCGCCTATGCGCACGTTGGAATTGACAATGACGCCCGACGAGAATATTGCCGCACTGTGTATGTCGCAGTCGCCGGCAATTTTTGTGCCGTAGCCGAAGGTTACATAGTCGCCCACCTTGGTGTCGTGCGATATGTGTACACCCTCCATGAAGAAGTTGCGGTCGCCTATGCGGGTCTCGCCATCGCTGAAAGTGGCGCGGTTTATCACCACGTTCTCGCGGAATATGTTCTCGTTGCCGATGACGAGACGGGTCTCGTCGCCACGGAAATTGAAGTCCTGAGGCTCGGCTCCGAGCACGGTGTTCTGGTAGACTTTGTTGCCTCTGCCCATGCGCGTGCCGTTGAGGATGCTCACATAGGGGTAGATCACGCAGTCGTCGCCAATCTCCACGTCGCCCTCGATATAGGCGAAAGGATATATAGTCACGTTTTTCCCTATCTTGGCCTTAGGGTCTACGTATGCTTTTTCGCTTATCATAATTTCGTGTTTTTATATTGTTGGGTTAAAGTTGTTGTATAGTTGCGGCGGCATGCCGCCGCAACTATACAATCAATACCGTCCTCCGCCGAGCGCGTAGTAAAGGTTCACCACTGCCTGCATCTTGTAGAAATCGTCGGCCACCTTTGAGAGCTCGGCATTGAGCAGGCTCTGTTGGGCGGTGATTACTTCAAGATAGGTTGACGAACCGTCGTTGAACAGCATCTTGGTGTACTCCACGTTCTTCTTCAGACTTTCCACTTGCTTTGCTTCCAGCTCGCTCTTCTCGGCCGAAGAGTTGTAAAGCACCAGCGCGTTAGACACTTCAGAACCGGCCGAGAGCACGGCGTTCTGCCATGTGTTGTAGGCCTGTTCTTCCTGTGCCTTTGCCACTTTCAGACCGGCAATGAGCTGGCCCTTTGCGAAAATGGGCTGCACGAGGCTGCCGACTGCCGAGAGAAGCCACTTGCCGGGGTTGGTAATGGCACCGCCGCCGGAGTTGGTGAAGGCTCCTGTGCCCGAGATTGTGATGCTGGGATAGAAGCGCGAGCGTGCAGTGTTGACATCGTAGAAGCACTGAGCAAGCGACATCTCGGCGTAATGCACGTCGGGACGGTTGTTGAGCATCTGCAAACCGATGCCGGTGCTGAACTCGGCGGGAAGCGACTGACCCTCGAATGTGCCGCGGCTAATGGCTCGGGCCGACTGGCCGAGAAGCAGCGAGAGCGAGTTTTCGGTCTCGCGTATCTGGCGTTTCAGGTCGGTTGCCTGCGCAAGCACTGAGTAGTAGTTGCTCTCGGCACTCTGTACCGAAGTCTCACGGGTGCGTCCGAGGTCTTTCTGTATCTTCATTATGTCCCACGTCTCCTTGGTGAGTGTGGCCATGTTGTTAACCACTTCAAGCTGCTTGTCGAGCATAAGGAGGGTGTAGTACATGTTGGCCACGTTGGATATGAGCTTTGTCTGCACCACAAGCTGGTAGTCTTTGGTGGCAAGAAGTGCCATCTGCGACGACCGCTTCTGGTTGAGCAGATTGCCGAAAAGGTCGATGCTCCAGCTTGCACTGACGGGCAACTGATAGGTTTTTGTGGCCTTGTTGCCGTCCCACGACGATATTGTTCCCTGGGGAGAGAACGTGAACGACGGCAGGAAAGCGAGCTTTGCCGCCATGAGCTGAGCCTCCACCATCTTCACGTTGAGTGCAGCATTGAGCATGTTGGTGTTGTGCACAAGCGCTGTGTCGATGAGGTTTTGCAGCTGGGGGTCGGTGAATACGCTGCGCCAGGGCAGGTTGCCGAAGCTCGTAGTGTCGGTAACGGCGAGTGTGTCGGTGGCTACTGTCACGTCGCGCACAAGCCCCTTGGTGTTCACGTCGGGCCGCTCATATTTAGTGTATATCCCGCAACTGGTCATAAGCAACGACACAGAGGCGAAAAGTATTGTCTTGTTGAATTTCATCTTGTCTTGTTATTTGGTGTTCTTGTCTATCTGCTCTTGAAGCGCACCGGCCACATACGGGTTGGTGTATTGCTTTATCTCGGTATCGACATTGGCCGAGTCGCCTTCAAACTCGATAGGCTTGATCTTCTCTTGGAGAGTCTGGAATATGTAGAACAGTGCCGGAACAATCATGATCTGGCAAAGCATACCTATCAACATACCGCCGATTGCGGCTGCACCGAGGGTCATGTTGCCGTTGTAACCCACGCCCCATGGCATAAGCATAGGCAACAAACCGATGATCATTGCCAACGAAGTCATGAGGATAGGACGCAGACGTGCCGTGGCTCCGAGCACTGCCGACCATGAAATTGCCATACCCGTGTTGCGGCGTTCAAGGGCGAACTGCACGATAAGGATGGCGTTCTTGGCCAACAGACCCATAAGCATGA
>CAVDJG010000215.1:0-4325 GCA_963609005.1 Acidaminococcaceae bacterium | reverse complement strand
GTGAGGTATCTTGCGCATGGTGAGCATTTTCGAGATGAGCTCCGATATTTCTACCGATGTTGTACCAACGAGTACGGGGCGGCCGGCATTGCGCATCTCCACGATTTCCTCGATTACTGCGGCGTATTTTGCGCGTGCTGTCTTGTAAACGCGGTCGTCCATGTCCTTGCGTATCACGGGGCGGTTGGTGGGAATTTCCACTACGTCGAGCTTGTAGATGTCCCAGAACTCGCCTGCCTCGGTGCTGGCCGTACCGGTCATACCCGACAGTTTGTGATACATGCGGAAATAGTTCTGGAGCGTTATGGTTGCGAATGTCTGTGTAGCGGCCTCTACCTTCACGTGCTCCTTGGCTTCCACGGCCTGGTGCAGACCGTCGCTCCAACGGCGGCCTTCCATTATTCGGCCTGTCTGCTCGTCTACAATCTTCACCTCTCCGTCCATTACGACATACTCATCATCCTTGTTGAACATCGTGTATGCCTTGAGCAACTGTTGCAAAGTGTGCACGCGTTCGCTCTGAACTGCATAGTGGTTGAGCAGGGAGTCTTTCTTGTCGAGGCGCGCTTGGTCGTCGAGTCCGGTCTCGTTTTCGAGTGCCGACAGTTCGGATGTGATGTCGGGCAGCACGAAGAGTTCCTTGTCGTTCACCTGGTTGGCAAGCCATTCCGTTCCCTTGTCGGTGAGGTCGCAGCTGTTCAACTTCTCGTCTACGACGAAATACAGCGGTTCTACACACTCCGGCATGCGTCGGTTGTTGTTTTCCATGTAATACTCTTCCTTCTTGAGCATTCCTGCTTTGATGCCTTCTTCGGAGAGATATTTAATGAGAGGCTTGTTCTTGGGAAGCGCTTTGTGTGAACGGTAGAGTGCGAGGAAGCCTTCGTCGAGCAGTTTCTGGTCGTTCTTGCTTTGTCCTTCGCTTATTTTCTGCTTTGCTTCGGCAAGGTATTGCGTGGCGAGTTTGCGCTGGACATCGACGAGACGCTCCACGAGTGGCTGGTATTCCTCAAACATCTGGTCGTCGCCTTTGGCCACGGGTCCGGAGATGATAAGCGGTGTTCGTGCGTCGTCGATAAGCACAGAGTCCACCTCATCCACTATGGCGTAGTTGTGGGCACGCTGTACAAGGTCGGCAGGCGAGAGCGACATGTTGTCGCGCAAGTAGTCGAAACCGAATTCGTTGTTTGTTCCGAAGGTGATGTCGGCCATGTATGCCTTGCGGCGTTCGGGCGAGTTGGGACGGTGTTTGTCGATGCAGTCAACCGAAAGTCCGTTGAACATGTAGAGCGGTCCCATCCATTCCGAGTCGCGTTTAGCAAGATAATCGTTGACAGTAACCACATGTACGCCGTTGCCGGTGAGTGCGTTCAGGAACACGGGCAAGGTTGCCACGAGGGTCTTTCCTTCACCGGTTGCCATTTCGGCAATCTTTCCCTGGTGCAGGGCGATACCTCCGAATATCTGCACATCGTAGTGCACCATTTCCCATTTAAGGTCGTTTCCGCCGGCGGTCCAGTGGTTGTGGTATATTGCCTTGTCACCGTCGATGGTGAGGAAATCGTTCTTCGGGTTGGCGGCGAGCTCACGGTCGAAGTCGGTTGCGGTTACGATTGTCTCCTCGTTTTCGGCGAAACGCCGTGCGGTGTCCTTGACGATGCTGAATGCCACGGGCATTATCTCGTTGAGGGCTTTCTCGTAAAGGTCGAGAACTTCCTTGTCGAGCTTGTCGATAGCGTTGAATATGGCCTCGCGTTCATCGATTGGTGTGTCTTCAATCTTGGCTTTGAGCTCGGCTATTTTTTGCTTTTGTTCTTTTGCCGAATCCTGCACATACTGTTGGAGTTGCTTGGTGCGGGCGCGCAGTTCATCATTGCTCAGAGCCTTTATTTCGGGATATGCAGCCTTGACTTTCTCAACGAGAGGCTGGATAAGCTTCATGTCCCGAGTAGACTTGTTGCCAAACAATGATTGCAGAAATTTGTTTAAATTCATTGTTTATGTTGTTTTTTTGTTGTTTCGCAAATTTTATTAACTGGGTGTAAAATTACTAAAAAAAATCCGAACACCCTTGCTGATGTGCCACGAAACTCCTTTTTTGCGTTTTTTCGGGAGTCGTTTGCACGTTTATTGCAGTGGTGCGGCCGAACAAGCGTTTGGGGCTCTGATGCGTATTGCCTTGGCTATTGTCGGCGCAATGCGGTCGACTGTAACCGGAGTGTTGACGCGTCCGGCCTTTATTCCGGCTCCGTAGAGAATGACGGGAAACGGCACAAAGGCTGCGCGTGAGTAGTAGTTTTCGTTGTTGTCTTCGTTTATTATGTGCCAGCCTGGTGCGGTTTCTATAATGAGGTCGCCGCTCACGGCCGGGTTGTAGGGGCTTGTCGTGACGTTGCGCACGCCGGCTGTCTGCACTAGAAGCTCTTTCGAGCGTGTCACGGCATCGCTGAAGCTTATGCGCCGCTGCTCTATCAGCTTGCGGTCGAGGTATATCTGGTTGTGGTAGCTGGCTTCCACATAGCGTCCTTGGCCATAGATGGCGCCGAGATACATGTTGAGCAGGTTGCAGGTGCGGTTTATGTAGAACGTGCCCGACGGTATATGGTAGCGTTCATAGTCAACGGGTTGGTCGGCGGTATAGCCTGTGCTTGTAAGCACGAACATGACATTGTCGCTGCCCACGTTGTCTTCGATGCGCTTTATGAGCGAGGCAATGGTCTTGTCGAGCTTCACATACACAATCTCCATGGCGGTTTGCCAGTTGGCTATGTCGTTGGTCTTGGCCGAGAGTGTCACCGACAGCATGTCGGTTATGTTGTCGCGGCCCATCGACATGTTCTTCACACAGGCCACAGAAAGGTCGGCCACGGCATCGTTGTCGTTGCCCGAACTGCTCGAACTGTTGTAGGCCCGCACAAGACTTTGTGCTGCCTTGGGGTAGTAGGCCGATGTCGTCCATCGTCCGCTTTTCTCGTTCACCCAGAAAGCACCGTCGGCTGCGTGGCCGGCCGAAAGCACGGCGGCGTCGCGTTCGTGTGCTATGCCGTAGACTATGGCAGCACCTTTTGTCGCAACTTTCAGTTCGTCGCCCACTGTCGATGTGGCCATTTTCTGTGGCGATGTGCCGTTTTTCTCGTCGTCGGTGCAGTAGACGGGGCGCAGTGTGGCCCTGTCGAGCCACTGGTTGCCCACTATATAATTATAATGTGGGGTTGTGCCGGTGGCGATGGAGGCTATGGCCGACGCGCGGTCAACGGGCGAGAACGGATAGCTTGCGGCTTCGTAGACGCAGCCTTGTTGCAGAAGTTTCTTGAAACCGTCTTGTCCGTAGAGTGGGGCGAACTGCTCTATATAGTCGGTGCGCAATTGGTCAACCGCGATATTCACCACAAGTCGTGGTGCCGGCTGCAGACTTTGCGCGTGCAAATCCACGCCAGTAAGTACTGACAGTATTATTATTGTCGATAAATATCTATTCATGTGCTTTGACCGATTGCTTTATTTTGAATAAGTATCTTAACAGCAAAGATAATGCCACAATGTACATTCCTTCTGCATAGGTTTGGAAAAATCCTCCGATGAAGAACAAAATCATGCACAATACCCATACGGGCAACCACAATCCATGCCGTTTGTGCCGCAGATTCTTTATTGTGTGGGGCAGAAACAGCAGTGTGCCGGGGTTGAGCAGCAGTATTTGCAGGTTGACGCTCACGGTGGGATGCTCTGAGAATACCATTGCCAGCAGAATCAATCCGCACAGTCCGTCGGCGAGCATAATAATGCAGTCGATGCCCCAGTAGTTCTTTTTTCTTGCTGCTTCGAACACTGTTGCCGCAATCACGATCACCGCAAATGCTATGGCGCATGTGCTTGGCGACACGGGAAATTCCTTTTCAACCACTTGTGGCGTAGGTTGTACGAGCCATCGTTCGGCCGACACCAACTGGCGTTTCTGCCCGTTTTTGCCGGTTATTGTGGCCCGGCTGAAATCGTCTTTTAGGTTGTCGGGCAAGAATTGCTGTTCGGCAAGTGTAGTAGGCATGTCGGCCTTGATGCCGAGCAGCAGGTCGTTGCCGAAACGTGCCCAAGGGTGTTCAGTGTTATACTGGTGGGTCATCTCCCTGAACGACGGGCCGTTGTCGTGCCTTGTAGGGTAGGCTACCTTTCCGCCGATATTGCCAGTGAGCATGTCGCGTGCCCTTGTCGTGCAGTTGTCGTAGAAATAATTGTAGCGGTAGACCCTGTTCTGTGGCTCATAGTTGGTGGCAAGAGCCTTTGTAAGGGCCTCTTTCTCGTTTTGCGTGAGGTTGAGTGTCTGTTGC
>CAVDJG010000214.1:3316-4332 GCA_963609005.1 Acidaminococcaceae bacterium | reverse complement strand
CTCTCGAACTGCAAGCACAGACTCTTCGTGTCGTCGCACACTTTCACCAAGTAACTGCCCCAGTAGAGTGCGGTCTGTGGCGAGCTGATCATCATCTTCGCCACCGTCCATATCTTCGGCATAATCTTGTCGACCACCATGTGGTGCAGCAGGTGGAAAACGGCCCTACGCAATTGTATATAGACCGTCTGTACTGCCACGAGGTCACCAGTCCGCAGGCGTTTGACGGTTTGCGGCAACGCGGACTGAAATGTCTGCGCCCGGGACAGATATACTGCATGCCCGACCACAACACTCCCACGCACGACCAGGACAAGCCCATTGCCGACCCCGTGTCGAAAAAACAGGTTGACGCGCTCGAGCATAATGCCAAGGAGTTTGGGCTGACTTATTATGGAATGATGTCGAAAGACAACGGCATAATACATGTCGTCGGACCGGAGAAGGGACTGTCGCTGCCCGGAATGACCATTGTCTGCGGCGACTCGCACACCTCCACACACGGGGCAATGGGTGCGGTGGCTTTCGGCATAGGAACAAGCGAAGTTGAAATGGTGCTTGCCTCGCAGTGCATATTGCAGCAGAAACCCAAGTCGATGCGCATAACCATCGACGGAGAACTGGGCAAAGGCGTCACGGCAAAGGACGTGGCTCTGTTTCTCATGTCGCGGCTTACCACATCGGGGGCTACCGGTTATTTCGTGGAGTATGCCGGAAGCGTGGTGAGAAACATGTCGATGGAAGGACGCCTCACCTTGTGCAACCTCTCGATAGAAATGGGAGCACGCGGCGGTTTTGTCGCTCCCGACGAAACCACATTCAACTATATAAAGGGCCGTGAATTTGCGCCCAAGGGCGAGGCATGGGACAAGGCCGTTGCCTACTGGCGCACACTCCGAAGCGACGACGATGCAGTGTTTGACCGGGAACTGGCGTTCGACGCCGCCGAAATTGAGCCGCGGGTGACTTATGGCACCAACCCCGGAATGGGTATAGGCATTACCGGCAGCGTGCCC
>CAVDJG010000214.1:0-3306 GCA_963609005.1 Acidaminococcaceae bacterium | reverse complement strand
ATAGAAAGCATCGATGCCGAGGCACGGGCTTCGTTTGAAAAATCGCTTGCCTATATGGGCTTCAAGCCCGGCGAGAAACTGATGGGACACCACATCGACTATGTTTTTCTCGGTGCTTGCACCAATGGCCGTATCGAGGATTTCCGCGCATTCGCCTCGATTGTGAAGGGACGCCATAAAAATGAGCATGTAACGGCATGGCTTGTGCCGGGCTCGTGGCTCGTTGACAAACAGATACGCGAGGAAGGTCTTGACAAAATCTTCGAGGAGGCCGGCTTTGAACTCCGACAACCCGGATGCTCGGCATGTCTTGCCATGAACGACGACAAGATTCCGGCAGGCAAGTATTCGGTGTCTACAAGCAACCGTAATTTCGAAGGACGCCAAGGACCGGGGGCCCGCACCATACTGGCAAGCCCGCTCGTGGCCGCCGCATCGGCCGTAACCGGCGTTCTGACCGACCCGAGAACATTAATGTAAAAAATATCAACAACGATGAAACAGAAATTTGACGTTATAACAAGCACATGCGTTCCACTCCCGCTGGAGAACGTGGATACCGACCAGATAATACCCGCACGTTTTCTCAAAGCCACCGACAAGGAGGGCTTTGGCGACAATTTGTTCCGCGACTGGCGATACAACAAGGACGGAAGTCCGAAGAAGGATTTCGTGCTCAACAACCCCAAATACAAGGGATGCATTCTCGTAGCAGGAAAAAACTTCGGCTCGGGAAGCAGCCGCGAGCATGCGGCGTGGGCAATAGCCGGATATGGATTTAGGGTGGTGATAAGCAGTTTCTTTGCCGACATACACAAAAACAACGAACTGAATAACTTTGTGTTGCCGGTTGTCGTTACCGAACCGTTCTTGAAAAACCTGTTCAGCAGCATCGATGCCAACCCGCAAACCGAGGTGGAGGTTGACTTGCCCAACCAGAAGGTCACCAACAAGGCCACGGGAGAAAGCGAGCCGTTTGAGATAAACCCCTACAAGAAGCATTGCCTTATGAACGGCCTCGACGACATCGACTATCTCATGCTAAACAAAGACAAGATAGAGGAATGGGAAAAGAAAAACATGAACCCGTGACCGGAAACGGCACATTCGAACCGCATGTCGAGATAATGGACTCGACACTGCGCGACGGCGAGCAGACAAGCGGCGTGTCGTTTCTGCCGCACGAAAAGCTCATGGTGGCGCGCATGCTGCTCGACGACATAAATGTGGATAGGGTAGAGGTGGCTTCGGCACGCGTGTCGGAAGGCGAACGCGATGCCGTGAAGATGATTTGCCGCTATGCCGAGAATGCAGGGATGCTCAGTCGCGTCGAGGTGCTCGGGTTTGTAGACGGGAAAAAGTCGGTTGACTGGATCGACGATTGCGGATGCAAGGTGGTAAATATGCTGGCCAAGGGGTCGCGCAAGCATTGCGAACAGCAGCTGAACAAGACGCTCGACGAGCACTTGGCCGACATACTCAGGGTGATTGATTATGCCGATGCAAAAGGAATGGGCGTGAATCTTTATCTCGAAGATTGGAGCAGCGGCATGCGAGATTCTGATGAATATGTGTATGGCATGATGGATGTCCTCGTGAAAAGCAACGTGAGGCGCTTTCTGTTGCCCGACACTTTGGGCATACTCAACCCTCTGCGGGTAATAGAGTATTTCAGAAAAATGCTGCGGCGCTATCCTGATGCACATTTCGACTTCCATGCACACAACGACTACGACCTTGCCGTGGCCAATTCGCTGGCGGCAGTGTTGGGCGGAGCCAAGGGCCTGCACGTCACCGTCAACGGTTTGGGCGAGCGCTGCGGAAATGCTCCGTTGGCCAGTGTCCAGGCTATATTGAAAGACCAGTTCCGTGCACGCACGCACATAAGAGAGCAGAAACTCAACGACATAAGCCGTCTTGTGGAGGGATACTCGGGCATAGCCGTTGCCCCCAACCAACCCATCGTGGGCGAAAACGTGTTCACTCAGGTGGCGGGAGTGCATGCCGACGGCGACAACAAAAGCAATTTGTATTGCAACGACCTCGTGCCCGAGCGTTTCGGACGCAAGCGCGAGTATGCGTTGGGCAAGAACAGCGGACGGGCCAATATAGCGAAAAACCTTGAAGAACTCGGACTGCAGCTTACGCCCGAGCAGACAAAGCGCGTGACACAGCGCATAACCGAACTCGGCGACCGCAAGGAAATCGTGACACAAGACGATTTGCCGTTTATCGTCAACGACGTGCTTAAGCACTCCACACCCGAAAACAAGGTGAAACTCGTGAGCTATATGGTGTCGCTTGCCTATGGCTTGCGGCCGCTTGCAAGCGTCAAGGTGGAGATAAACGGGCAGCAATATGAGGAATTCTCAACCGGTGACGGACAGTATGATGCTTTTGTAAAGGCTCTGCGCAACATTTACCGGAAGAAACTCAACCGCGAGTTTCCGGTCCTTGACAATTATGTTGTGAGCATTCCGCCTGGTGGACGCACCGACGCTCTTGTGCAGACCGTAATAACATGGCGCTTCAACGACCGTGAAATAAAGACCCGCGGACTTGATGCCGACCAAACAGAGGCGGCAATCAAAGCCACAATAAAAATGCTGAATGTGTTTGAAACCGAATTTGAAAACGCATAAGCATGCGGCGCGCACATGGTATGTGCGTTCTGCCGGTGCGGTTTTGTGCCCGTAAATGGAGCGCCGTAACCGCACGGCATTGCGTGCAATAAGGCAGGGGCATCAATAGGTTTTCATAATAGCACTGTTGATGCCCTTGTTCACTTCCATGTCGCCGCGTTCCGATTTCTTGCCGTAGCTGATGCTGTAAGTCATTGTCAGGCGTATGTCGCGGCCTTCGGCCTCGTTGAATTTCCATGAGTTTCGGCTGTAGCAACCGTAATCCATTGTTATGTGTTGCTTGTCGTAACGCGAAAAAGGGTTGCGCACCAATGCTTCGACAGTCAGTGACTTGTGCGCCCATCCTATCTTCCATTCATATACTGGGCGGCGGCGTATGAGCCAAGGTTGGTGTATGTCGAGCGAAGTGTAGGGTGTGCGGTAGTCGAAACTGAATGTCCACTCGCCGGCAAGACACACCAAACCGCCTTTCATGCGGAACACGTTGCGCGACATGTTGTAGGCAGAGCCGCGCAACATGTTGTATTCTTCAATGGCAGTGACACTCAGGCGCAAATGCTCATTCAACAGTCTGCAGGTGTAGCTGGCCGTAAACATATTGCCATAGAAGGTGGTTCCGTTTATCCGTTTGTCGAAGATTGTGTTGCTGTCAGCCGTATATCGG
>CAVDJG010000213.1:0-4358 GCA_963609005.1 Acidaminococcaceae bacterium | reverse complement strand
ACGTGCGCCGCGGACTGTCCGACAAAGATGCCGCATACGCCTCGCTTGTCGAGGGCATGGACAAGAGTTTGGGCGACATAATGCGTTGGCTCGACAGCAACGGCGAGGCCGACAACACCATTATCATCTTCATGGGCGACAACGGAGGCCTTGCTTGCAGCCGAGAGTGGCGCGACGGCCCTCTGTTCACGCAGAACGCACCGCTCAAGAGCGGCAAGGGCTCGCTCCATGAGGGGGGTATACGCGTGCCGTTCATAGTGAAGTGGGGCGGCACGGTGCAGCCCGGCACACGCAACAGTGCCAACATCATCGTCGAAGACCTCTACCCTACCATTCTCGACATGGCCGGCATAGCCCGCTATAAGGTGCCGCAGACCATCGACGGCCGCGACATCGTGCCGCTGATGAAGGGCAAGAACGACCGCAGTCTGCTCGACCGCGACCTTGTTTGGAATTTCCCCAACATCTGGGACGGTTTCGGGCCGGGCGTGAATCTCGCCTGCGCCATACGCCGTGGCGACTGGAAACTGATCTATCACTACGACACTGGGCAGAAGGAACTGTACAATACTGCGCAGGACATTGGCGAAGACCACAACCTGGCGGCGCAGATGTCCGACCGCGTGCGCAACATGTCGGCCGCACTGGGAAAAGCTCTGCGGCAGATGAACGCGCAGCGCCCGGCATTCAAAGCCACCGGCAAGCCATGCAAGTGGCCCGACGAATGAAACGGATAAATTGTAAAACTGACATCCAAATAAGGTTTCTAATTTGCAAAAGTTATTGTTGCACGAGATATATTTGCATTTTTTCACCTTTTTGTTTGGTAATTACACATAAATGGTTTACCTTTGTGAACAGAATAGCAACCAATGCGACACTACCTAATGCATTTACATCTAAAACCGTCAGGATAAATGTAAAAGAACCGACAGTACGAGAAATGCCAAATTAAACAACCAGACACAACCCTTCTCAAAGAATAATCGACAGCCGTGCGACAGATGCACGGCTTTTTTAATGCCCATACGCCATACAGAAAAAAGCCACAATAAGAGCCGGACAAAGCGTTTTTTTGCACGCAAACAACACATTATTCAAGTTTTTTTCCTAAATTTGCAGTAAGCGGTGAAACAGCTCCCGCTTTACGGGCAACACATGCCCGCAACAGTCACGACATTCATTTTTCAGCATATATGCACAAAGCAGGTTTTGTAAACATCGTGGGCAACCCCAATGTGGGCAAGTCTACACTGATGAACCAACTCGTGGGCGAACGCATAAGCATCGCCACATTCAAGGCGCAGACAACACGCCACCGCATCATGGGCATAGTAAACACCGACGACGCGCAGATAGTATTCTCCGACACACCCGGAGTGCTCAAGCCAAACTACAAATTGCAAGAGTCGATGCTAGCCTTCTCCGAATCGGCACTGCAAGATGCCGACATACTGCTCTACGTCACCGATGTCGTCGAGTCCCCCGAAAAGAACATGGATTTCCTCGACAAAGTGAAGAAAATGACCATACCTGTGCTCTTGCTCATAAACAAAATCGACATGAGCGACCAAAAGACGCTCGGCAACACAGTGGAGAAATGGCATTCATTGCTGCCTGCTGCCGAGATTCTGCCCATATCGGCGCAAAACAAATTCGGCACCGACATGCTCATGAAACGAATAAAAGAGCTTTTGCCTGAATCTCCCCCATATTTCGACAAAGACCAGCTCACCGACAAACCGGCACGTTTTTTCGTTTCAGAAATAATCCGCGAGAAAATACTTCTGTATTACGACAAGGAAATACCATACTCAGTCGAGGTAAAGGTCGATACGTTCAAAGAAGAAGCACGGCATATCCTGATACACGCGATAATCTATGTGGAACGCGACTCGCAGAAAGGCATAATCATAGGACACCAAGGCGTGGCTCTTAAAAAGATGTCAACAGAGGCGCGCAAAGCCCTCGAAAGATTCTTCGGAAAACGCATTTACCTTGAAACATTCGTGAAAGTAGACAAAGACTGGCGCAGTTCGAAACGCGAACTCGACAACTTCGGCTACAACCCCGAATGAAACCTCGACGCAAAGGCAACATTCAAACATTAAAAGAAAACAAAAGTGGCAAATTTAGTAGCAATAGTAGGACGCCCCAATGTGGGCAAATCCACACTTTTCAACCGTCTGACCAAAACACGGCAGGCTATCGTGAGCGACACCGCCGGCACCACACGCGACCGCCAATACGGCAAGTGCGAATGGAACGGACGTGAATTTTCAGTTGTTGACACCGGCGGTTGGGTGGTTAAAAGTGACGACATATTCGAAGATGCAATACGCAAGCAGGTGCTTGTGGCTACGGAAGAAGCCGATTTGGTGCTCTTCCTTGTAGACGTACAAACCGGACTTACCGACTGGGACGAGGACGTGGCACAGATACTGCGCCGCTCAAAACTGCCCGTGATACTCGTGGCCAACAAGACCGACAACAACGACCAGATATACGATGCGGCTGAATTCTACTCACTCGGATTGGGCGAACCGCAATGCATCTCGTCGGCTACCGGAAGCGGAACGGGCGACCTTCTCGACATTGTCATATCCAAACTCAAGTCAGACAACGGCGAAATCATAGAGGAAGGCATTCCGCGCTTTGCCGTGGTAGGGCGTCCAAACGCCGGAAAGAGCAGCATCATCAACGCATTCATAGGCGAAGACCGCAACATAGTGACCGAGATTGCAGGCACTACACGCGACTCAATCTACACGCGTTACGACAAATTCGGCTTCGATTTCTACCTTGTAGACACAGCAGGAATACGCCGCAAGAACAAAGTGTCGGAAGACCTTGAGTTCTATTCAGTAATGCGCTCCATACGCGCAATAGAAAATTCCGACGTGTGCATTCTCATGCTCGACGCCACACGAGGCATCGAAGCCCAAGACATGAACATATTCCAGCTGATACAGCGCAACAACAAATCGCTTGTTGTCGTCGTGAACAAATGGGATTTGGTGGAAAACAAAGACCAGGCGGTTATAAAGACATTCGAAAACGCCATACGCAACCGCATGGCACCGTTTGTCGATTTCCCCATTATCTTCGCATCGGCACTCACCAAGCAACGCATATTCAAGGTGCTCGAAACCGCGAAGCAAGTCTACCTCAACCGCAAGGCAAAGGTCGGAACGGCAAAGCTCAACGAAGTAATGCTGCCTCTCATCGAAGCATATCCGCCACCATCGACAAAAGGCAAGTATATAAAGATAAAATACTGCACACAATTGCCCAACACGCAGATACCGTCATTCGTATTCTACGCCAACCTCCCACAATATATAAAGGAACCTTACCGCCGATTCCTCGAAAACAAGATAAGGGAGAACTGGTCGATGCACGGATGTCCGATAAACGTGTTCATACGCCAGAAATGACGCAGGCCACGCAAAAGACAAGAATTGCGTGCAGGCAGAATTTTATTACCAAACACTTAAATGCAGGCAAACGGCACAATGCTATTTGCCTGCATAAAGCAATATGAAAGCACTTACCCTATTCTCAATTGCCGCAGCAGCCACATTGGCAAGTTGTCACAGCAACACACCCGACCAAGGAGAAATTGCAGGACAAACGGCAAAAATATACTACGACTACCTCATCGACAGAAAATACGAGGCTTATGTTGACGGTTTCCATCAACCCGACAGCATTCCTGCAAACTACCGCGAGCAGCTCATAACCAATGCGAAGATGTTCGTGGGAATGATTGACGAGAAGCACAACGGACTTAAATCAGTAAGCGTAGCCAACGCCAAAGCTGACACGGCACGCCATGTAGGCAGTGCTTTTCTCATACTCTGTTTCGGCGACAGTACACGCGAAGAAATCGTTGTTCCTATGGTGCAACACCATGGAACATGGATGATGAGATAAAAACAACCCAACACACAAGCGGAAGGGGCATTCTTTTATGGAGGATGCCCCTTTCGCATATATACAAGAAAGGACTGTATAAATTCTTTAAGCCAATAATAATATGTAAAAATGTCAAAGAACGCCGCCATTACAAGCAGGCGCAAAGGTAATGCACGGCGCAAGCGTTTGCAAGCAAATTGCCGCTTTCATAAGTTGACTTTGGAAAACAATAGTTTCTACAAAGGATTTGCATGTGAACTGCGCATCATTATATTATATGTACGCGTACATATAAATATACTACCATTGCGGCTTACCCGACGGCGGCAGAAAACTGTGCGGGAGACATGCAAACGATCTTCGCTTTGTTCAGGCATATATACAAAAAAAAAGGTCTCCAAAGCCGTTAGGCGATGAAGACCTCGTGTAAAGAAGGCAGC
>CAVDJG010000212.1:0-4364 GCA_963609005.1 Acidaminococcaceae bacterium | reverse complement strand
CCTTATCCCAGGGTTACGTCGGTCGCTCTGCTCCCTCCTCACCCTGGGCTATGACCGTTGCGCCCTTGCAGGGCTTTGTGTTCAACAATTCCCGCAAACGCGCATTTATGCGGTTGAATTTTGAACACCTTGCTATACAGTGGTAACAGACAACAAATTCACAAATGATAAAGACAAGCCCGGTGTAGTTCCCAATGCATGTAAAAACTGCATTTCAATGCCTTACTGCGTCAGACCGTTTCTTTACCGGACACCAATAAAAAAATAAAAGAGGGTGTGCCCCTCAGGCATACCCTCTTTCAGCTCTTCTATTGGTTTCTTTGGCTTACTAATGTTTCGCAACATTGCACCTTTTCCTATTGAAGTTTTGAAGCATATCGTTTTCTACATTAAAGACAACGAAAGCCAGGCAACTGTAAAGGCTATATGCCTGTGCCGTGTGCCGTATGTCTTTGTTGCAAAGTTACATTTTTGCAATAAAAACTGCATGTTGTTGATAGGAAAAAAAGAGCGATTTATAGGAGTTTTTTGACATATATCAATTCCAAGCAACCTTTTTCATTCCGATTTCATGCGTCCGTATTCGTCGAGTGCATAATGCCGTGCCACGGCAAGAGCCACGAGTGTGGCAACTACCGATGTGTTGAGCGATGCCAGCGTGACAAGTATTTGGAATGCTATGGCCGTGAGCAGGTCGGTGCCGCACGACAGCATAGTCCACATCAATACGGGTGCCACGCCAACTGCCATGCCTGCCATGCGCCCCATTTCGGGCAACATCGCCCTGGTGACTGCACGCCGTGCGAGATAGCGCAACGCTTCGGAGCGTGTGGCCCCGTTGCCGAGCAGATAGTAGTAAAGCTGCCCGTGGTTGCGCAGTCCTGAATAGAATGTCGCAAGCGACTTGCCCACAGTGCCGGCGGCACATCCTGCAAGCATAGGCATCACCACGGCCATCATGCGTGCACCCCCCACCGTGTTTGCCGACAGACATGCAAAAAGCAGGAAAAGTCCGTTTGCCACCACTGCCGTGCCCATTCCCGCGAGCACCGGCAGATAATACTGCCGCATTTTCAGGCGGGCGCGCTTTACGGCCACCAAGGTCATAAGCACGACGAAAAGCAGGGCGAAGGCTATGTCGGCCGCCATATTGTCAAGCTTGAACAGGGCAAAGAGCATGCCGCCGAGCAGTGCCATCTTTGTCAGCATGCTTATTGCCGACATGGCAAGTTTCCTTCCCAATCCGGCATGCAGAACGCTTGCCGCATAAAACGGGATGACGAGAATAAGGGCTCCGAGAGCCAGTTGCGTTATTGTTATGGTCATGTGTCAATAATCGTTTAGGTTAATGGTTTTGTCGCACACCGACAGTATTGCATTGTCGCATGTGGTCACAATCGTTGCCGAATGGCTGAATACGGGCGAGCACAGATAGGCGATCACAGCCCTTCGCACGTCGGCATCCTGTTGTGAGAGCGGGTCGTCTATCAGCGCGTAAGTACGCCCGGCAAGCCCGGCAAGTGCGAGCCGTATGCGTTGTGCCGTGGCGGCATCAGTCTGGCCGAATGTCTTTGTGTAGCAATCGTGGGCAATGCCCAGCTTGTCCCACTCCTTGAACACGGCTTCCTTGGTGTATATGCAGTCTGAATTGGCACTCAGTGCAAACACTCCCTCCATGAGTTCGCCCACGCGCACGGCATCGAGCCCTTCGCCCGTGGGCACATACGACATTCTGCTTCTGAACATTTGGGCAGTGTCGGGCAATAAGGGTTCGCCGTCGACGCACACCCATCCGCAGCTCATCGGCGCGAGCCCGAGCATGGCACGCAGCAGTGTGGTCTTGCCGCAGCCTTTGCTTCCGGTCACGGCCACCTTCTCGCCTGCTGCGGCCTGAAACGTCACGCCTTTGAACAGAGGCTTGCCGTGCATTGACACCGAGCCGTTATACATTTCTATCATATAGCTTGAAGTGTGATGTGTGTTGCAAACTTACACATATTTTTTTGAAGAATCGGCCGTTTTGCGTGCCTATTTCGCCTTGCATCACAAAATCTGTTATGCTGCGGCATCGTCTTGCGCCAATATCGCTATGCGGCAGAGCATTCAGTCATGTGGCGCAAGGCGGCTTTACGGCACACCTTCTTCCAGTGCACGGCATAGAGCGTCAGCATCAGTATTCCGGTGACAATCCACGAAATGGGGTAAACTGCAATCAGGTGGGCGAAGCCTTGCCAGTGTGGACTCACGGCATACACCCATGCTATGCGCAGCATACAGGTGCCGAATATGGTTATCAGTGTGGGGGCTACCGACTTGCCCATGCCGCGCATGGCCGACCCGGACAGTTCGTAGGATGCCGCAATCGACTGCGTGGCGAGGGCTATGTGCATGCGTGTCTTGCCGAATGCCACCACTGCACTGTCGGTCGTGAACAGACCGAGAAAGAAATCGTCTTGCCAAATGAACATCCAGTTGAGCAGGGCGCAGCCGCCGAAACCCATCGCCATGCATATCCAGAACACCCGTCTCACGCGCCGCATGTCGCCGGCTCCGTAGTTCTGCCCTATGAAACTTATTGCCGCGCCGTTGAATGCGCTTATTATGAAATAGCAGTAGTATTCGAAATTGAGGGCTGCGGCCGAACCGGCTATTGCGCTTGCACCGTAGCCGTTGATGGCCGACTGAAGCAGAACATTCGACACCGAGAACACCATTCCCTGCAGTCCTGCCGGAATTCCAATCTGAAGCATGCGCTTCAGTTCGCGCCACTCCACACGCATGGATCGTATGTCGAGGCGGAACGGGTATTTCTCGTGGGTGAGAAGCCATATTATGAGAGCTGCGCTCACACCGTTGGCTATGGATGTGGCTATGGCAACGCCTGCCACTCCCATGTGCAGCACAATTACAAACACGAGGTTGAGCACAGTGTTTACCACGCCGGCAACAACGAGAATGTAGAGCGGACGGCGTGTGTCGCCCATGCTGCGGAGTATGGCCGCACCGAAATTGAATATCAGGAAAAACGGGATGCCGAGGAAATATATGCGCAGATAGACAATGGCCATGTCGATCACATCGGCCGGAGTGTTCATCAGCACGAGTATCGGGCGCGACACTGCAACACCGATGCACATGAGCACGAGTCCGCCCACAATGGCCACAAGTCCTACGGTCGAAACCGAATCGTGTATGCTTTGATGGTTGTTCTGCCCTATGTGGTTGGATATTATGACGTTGGCACCCATTGATATGCCAAGGAAAAGATTGATGAGCAAGCTTATTACGGGAGCATTGCTTCCCACTGCCGCCAACGCTTGGCTGCTTGCGAAACGCCCGACAACGGCCACATCGACCGAGTTGAAAAGCTGCTGCAGAATGCTGCTCGCAGCAAGTGGAATGGTGAACATTATTATCTTGCCCAAAAGCGGGCCGTGGAGCATGTCGATGCGGTTGCTTGTCTTGCTGTCTTTCATCTTTTTACCTTGTGTGACGGCACTTCCCTTGCGGCCTCGGCATGGGTAGGGTGGGTGTCGCCGGTTGTGTCTTTACGGTGGGCAAAGTTACTGCTTTTTTGCCGGTTTCGTTTCCTGTGGGTGTTGAAAAGAGTGATTAAGGTAGGCGAAAGCGTGTTTTTGGTAAATATGTATTGTGGAGATTCCCGCCCCTCGGCAGCCGTTCAACCTTCCGGTTAAGGTTTACTGCGGCCGTGTTCCGCATGCGATGCGAGCGTGTTGCGTCTGCCGCACATGCATGCTCCGTCTGCCGTATGCGGCAAGGGATACAAAAAACAAGTCCTGCCACCACATGGTAGCAGGACTTGCACTATGTTTTTGCCTCGTGCTTATACCAAGCCTCGGCCGTGACAGTTCTTGAATTTCTTGCCGCTTCCGCACGGACAGGGGTCGTTGCGGCCTGGAAGTTTATCCTTCACAATCGGTTCGCGTGTGGCTGCTGCATGCTCTCTCGTGTCTTGGTTTGCTGCTGCTGCCTGTGCAGGGTCGTCAAGGTCAACCTTCTCCTCGTTGTAGTGCTGCTCGACATGCTGCTCGGGAGCTGCCTCGCGCACCTCTTCTTGCTGCATTTCGGGTATCTGTCCGCGTGTGAGTATGCTCGAAATGCGGTTGTTCATGTCGTTCACCATCGAGTCGAAGAGCTTTGCGCTCTCGAGTTTGAAGATGAGAAGCGGGTCTTTCTGTTCGTAAGATGCGTTCTGCACACTGTGGCGCAGCTCGTCGAGCTGGCGCAGGTTCTCCTTCCAGCAGTCGTCGATTACATGCAGCATGATTACGCGTTCAAACTGCTTCACCACATCCTTGCCCTCGGTGCGGTAGGCTTCCTTTAGGTCGCAAGGTATGTTGTAG
>CAVDJG010000211.1:0-4377 GCA_963609005.1 Acidaminococcaceae bacterium | reverse complement strand
CGTGTATTGGGTGTATGACGTGCCGGCTGGCGAAAGTAGGGGAGGGCATGCACACAGGCATTGCCGTGAACTTATCGTTGCCGTTGGTGGGTCGTTTACCGTGACACTTGACGACGGACACAGCCGCGAGACATTCCACATGAACCATCCTTACCAGGGCTTGCTTGTGGAAACCGGCGTGTGGCGCACTCTCGACGACTTCTCTTCGGGGGCGGTATGTCTTGTGCTTGCCTCCGAACCATTTGACGAGAGCGACTATGTGCGCGACTATTCTGACTTTAAACGGTATGTAGGAAATGATTGAACTTGTCAATCTTAAAAAGATAACTGAGCTTCATGAGGCCGAAGTGAGGCAAGCTGTGGATGATGTAGTAGGCAGCGGATGGTTTCTGAAAGGGCATGCCACAGAACGTTTCGAGCGTGAATATGCCGCATATATCGGTACGCACCATTGCGTGGGGTGCGGCAACGGACTTGATGCGCTGACGTTGATATTGCGCGCCTATATTGAGTTGGGCATTATGAGCAGGGGCGACGAGGTGATAGTTCCGGCCAATACCTACATAGCCTCAATGATAGCCGTGTCGCGGTGTGGGCTGCGGCCTGTGCTCGTGGAGCCGCGACACGACACACTGCAGATTGACGATGCACTCGTTGAGGCTGCCGTTACGCCAAGAACCCGTGCCGTGATGATTGTACACTTGTATGGACGTTGTGCCTACTCTCCGCTTATTGGCGATGTGTGCAAACGTCACAACCTGAGGCTTATAGAGGACAATGCCCAGGCACACGGGTGCAGTTTCAACGGAATAAAGACCGGGGCGCTCGGCGATGCGGCCGGGCACAGCTTTTACCCTACCAAAAATCTCGGCGCATTGGGCGATGCCGGAGCGGTGACTACCGACGATGCAGAACTCGCCACAATGGTGCGTGCACTCGGCAATTATGGTTCGGAACGCAAATATGTGTTCTCTCACAAAGGCATAAACAGCCGCATCGACGAGTTGCAGGCCGCATCGTTGTCGGCAAAATTGCCTTATCTTGATGCCGAGAACGCAAGGAGGCGTGAGAACGCCCTTTATTATATAGAGAATATTCACAACGATGCAGTGATTGTTCCCTCGCGTGAGTATTGGGAAAACAGTGTGTTCCACATATTCCCGTTGCTATCGCCACATCGTGACGCACTTCGCGAGTGGCTTTTAAGCAAGGGCATCGGCTGCGATGTGCACTATCCGATAGCGCCGCATCACCAGCGTTGTTATGCGGAGTGGGGCGAGCTGAATTTTCCAGTAAGCGAGCGCATACACCGCGAAGAACTCAGTATACCGGTAAGCCAGGTGTTGTCGCGTGAAGAACGCGACGAGATAGTAACGGCAATCAACACTTTCCGTCCATGATTGAAATAGTAGAAGTAACACGCGAAGAATATGCCGCGCAGCCATTGGCGCATGCGCATGCCTACAACACAGCCGATTTTGCGGCTTTGAATGCGCCCAAGGCCGACGCTGTGCATTTCCTTCTCGCTGCCGAAGAGGGGAAAGTGCGCTTCGGTTTGGTGATGGGCGAACGTGACGGCAGACTTCTGTCGCCTTTTTCGGCGCCTTTCGGAGGTTTTTCGCAGCACAAAGACCAAAGCCTCGAATGTGTCGATGGGGCAGTGGCCGCATTGCGCCGTTATGCGGCTGAGCGCGGTATGAAGGTGTGCATCACACTTCCTCCGGCGTTTTATGAACCACGGCTTGCAGCCCATTCAGTCAATGTTTTGTCGCGGCAAGCGACACTTCACCACATCGACATAAACTATCATTTTCCCATTGCATCGTTCGACAACTACGATACAGTTGTCAATCATGCCGCACGCAAGAACCTGCGCCGTGCCATGACCGAGCAATGGGAGTTTGTGTGCATTGATTCTGCCGACACTGAAGGCGTTGCCGCAGCTTATAGCGTAATACGGCGCAACCGCGAGGAGCATGGATATTATTTGAGCATGTCGCTCAACGACGTGCTTTCCACGATACGCATCATTCCTGCCGATTTCTTCATCATGCGCCATGAAGGGCAGGACGTGGCGGCGGCACAAGTGTTTCATGTGGCAGACGGCATAGCCCAAGTTATATATTGGGGCGATTTGCGCTGTTGCTCACATCTGCGCACCATGAACATCTTCACCTACCGTCTTTTTGACCACTACCGTGAACGCGGACTGCGGGTGCTCGACATCGGTCCGTCAACCGTTGACGGCGTGCCAAACTATGGGTTGTGTGTGTTCAAGGAAAGCATAGGCTGCGTTCCAACACCCAAGTTCCAGTTCGTTCTGTAAGGCAGCGCATAAGATGACAGGAAGGTATTAAACAAGGTTATTTTTCGTATTAGTCTTTATGCTTTCCTGTTTTTTTAGTAATTTTGCGCCTTGTAATAGGAAAAAAGAAATATTTATAACATATAGATTATGAGCAAACAAGTAGAGAAAATAAAAGAATTGGTTGCCAAACGCGAGCAAGCAAGACTTGGCGGCGGTGAAGCCGCGATAGCCAAACAGCATGCCCGCGGCAAGTATACAGCGCGTGAACGCATTGAGATGCTTGTCGATGAAGGGTCGTTTGAGGAATATGATATGTTCAAGCTGCACCGTTGCCACAATTTCGGGATGGACAAGAAACAATTCCTTGGCGATGGCGTTGTGGCCGGTTCGGCCACTATCGACGGCCGGTTGGTTTATCTCTATGCACAGGACTTCACGGTGAACGGCGGCTCGTTGTCGGAAACAATGTCGCAGAAGATATGCAAGGTGATGGACATGGCAATGACAATGGGCGCACCGGTAATATGCATGAACGACTCGGGTGGAGCCCGCATACAGGAAGGCATCTGCGCCCTTGCCGGTTATGGTGAGATATTTGAGCGCAACATACTTGCCAGCGGCGTTATTCCGCAGATTTCCGGCATCTTCGGTCCGTGTGCCGGCGGCGCAGTATATTCGCCTGCCCTCACCGATTTCATCCTCATGATGGAGAACACTTCCTACATGTTCCTTACCGGTCCGAAGGTTGTAAAGACTGTGACTGGCGAGGATATCGACTCCGAACACCTCGGCGGTGCGTCGGTGCATGCCACCAAGAGCGGCGTGACACATTTCACCGCGAAGACCGAAGAGGAGGCTATGGAACTGATAAAGACCCTGCTCAGCTACATACCTTCAAACAATACCGAGGAAGCTCCGCGCGTTGAGTGCACCGATCCGATTGACCGCAAGTCGGATTTGTTGAACGAAATACTGCCCGACAACCCCAACATGGCCTACGACATGTATAAGGTGATAGGCGAGATAACCGACAACGGCGAGTTCTTCGAGGTGCAGGCCAAGTTTGCCAAGAACATAATCGTGGGCTTTGCACGCTTCAACGGACAGAGTGTAGGCATCGTTGCCAACCAGCCGTCGTGCTATGCCGGTGTGCTCGACACCAATGCGAGCCGCAAGGCTGCACGTTTCGTGCGCTTCTGCGATGCCTTCAACATTCCAATAGTGTCTCTCGTAGATGTGCCTGGATTCCTCCCCGGAACCGGTCAGGAATACAATGCCGTCATTTTGCACGGCGCACAGTTGCTCTATGCCTACGGCGAGGCAACCGTTCCAAAGATTACCGTCACCTTGCGCAAGAGCTATGGAGGCAGCCATATCGTGATGGGCTGCAAGCAACTGCGTGCCGACTTGAACTTCGCTTGGCCGACATCGGAGATTGCAGTAATGGGCGCCAGCGGCGCAGTGGCAGTTCTTTGCGCCAAAGAGGCAAAGACAAAGGAAGACCCGAAAGCCTTCCTCGCAGAAAAAGAAGACGAATATACCGAGATGTTTGCCAATCCTTATCAGGCAGCTCAATACGGTTATATCGACGATGTGATAGAACCCCGCAACACACGTTTCCGCATTTGCCGCGGTTTGGCACAGCTTGCAACCAAGCGCCAGTCGTTGCCTGCAAAGAAACACGGGTGCATGCCAATGTAAAATAAAGCAGTTTATGACAAAAAAGAATGATGCCATTTATGCAGCCATAGCAATGGCACTGCATGAATTCAGGGGAAACAACGTGCACGACCGTGAGCCTGGAATAATAACCATAAAGCCCCGGCAGACGCAATGGAACGCGCGCATGTTTCAGATGACAGCAACACCAAGAAAACAACAGTAAAAATGAAAGAGTACAAATATACAATCGACGGCGAAAAATACAATGTGAGCATTGGCGAAGTCGCCGACAATAACGTTGAGGTTACGGTCAACGGTGTCGTGTATAACGTGGAAATGGAACCGGAAGCCGAGCCCGAGAAGAAAAAGGTGGTTGTGAAGCCCGTTGATCAGCAACAGTCTGGCAG
>CAVDJG010000210.1:0-4377 GCA_963609005.1 Acidaminococcaceae bacterium | reverse complement strand
AGCGATTTGTCCTGCGGTATCTTGATGAAGAAGAAACACAGTCCCAATGCCGTCAAAAGTCCGGGGGCCAGACAAATTATAAAGGAGTAGGCCCCCGAAATGGCTTCAGACAAGTGTTGTTCCATTCATTCTGCTTTTGTATAACACAAAACAATCGTGAAAATAGCCGGTTGTCGCCTAAGCCTCCTGGCTTACTTTCTGCCTTGCCACACAACGCATGGCATAGGCAAGCACTACCACAAAACCTGCAAGCGGAATGAAGAACGGCAATACGAAGTTGCCCGTGTGGTCGGCCACAAGCCCCATGAGCAAAAATCCACAGCCGCCCACGGGAGTCATCATCAATATCGACGACGCACTTTTGGTGAGTCCGCCGAGTCCACGCAGTGTCAGCGAGAAAATGGTGGGAAACATTATAGCCTCGAAGAAATAGTTGCACATGAGCGCAGCCACCGAGATGTCGCGTCCCAAATCGAGCAAAAGCACGGCTATGCACACCACCGTGCCCACAGCGCACACCAAAAGATACTTTTCGGCAGACACTGCACTCATGATTGCCGCACCTACAAAACGCGACAACATGAACAAACCGAGCGCCACAGTGAGTATTGTCGATGCCGTGGCCGGTTGCATCCAGTCTTCGCCGGTGACGAAATTAATGAAATATGAATTTATCGAAATCTCAGCCACTTCATAGGCCAACAGTGCCGACAGGCCAAACACAAACCATTTGTTGCCGAAAAGCCTCGAAAGGTTGTGCCGCCCGTGCTGGGTTTCGCTATCGTCGCTGTGCACTATTTCGGGCAGGTTGACACGCGAGAACACCACTGCTATGACGAGAACCACCACCCCCATTATGCTGTATGGCACCACTGCACTGCCACCCTCGCCGGTGCTTTGAAACAGGAAACTGCCCACAACAAGCGTTGCAAACATCGACCCCACGCCGTTGAACGACTGCGAGAAATTCAAGCGGGCCGTAGCCGTAGTCTTCGGTCCAAGCTCGGTTACATATGGATTGGCCGAGGTCTCGAGAAACACCAGGCCGCACCCGATTATAAACAAGGCCACAAGATAAGCATAGAACGTGCCTGCCGCAGCACACGGAATGAAAGCCAACGACCCGAGGCCGAAAAGCACAAGCCCGAACACCACTCCACGGCGGTAGCCAAGCCGGTTGATGAAGAGGCCGGCAGGAATGGCCATGAGGAAATAGCCCAGATAGGTGGTGACCTGAATAAGTGCCGACTGTGTTATGCTTATGTCAAGCTCGGTTTGAAAATGCTTGTTAAGCACATCAAGTATGGCACGCGCAAATCCCCACATGAAGAACAGCGATGTGATAAGGACAAACGGCACTATATATTCACGGCTGCTTAACGATGGTCTTTCTTTTTTCATTTCTTTTTGTCTTTAAAATTCGGTTTCATGCGCGGCACTGGTTGTCACATGCACCGCCACAACTCTGCAAACTTACAACAAAATTTTCACATTGCGCCGTTTCGCCGCATAAAATCGCCGCAACAAGGCGTTTTTGCGAAGACACGGATACCGATTGCAAAGTTATAAAACGCCCCCAAGACTAATTGCTTTTGAAGATATTTGCTACCATATGCACAATGGACTGGGACAAAACAGCAAGTTCTGCATAAGATGAGAGTTGTAAAGCAAATCAGTTTACCGGGCATAACCTGTAAAGCAGATTAGATAAAATGAAGTTTCTCTTATAATTGGTTACATTCAAAAATATTGGAGATGGCATAGATTGGAATGATGTCAATTCTTTTATTATCAGGACTTTTGAACGTTCCGAAGTTTTCCAAAGAACATCGTATTCCTCTATTGATGTTTTTCTGAGTGTTGTGCATGAGTGAATACATGCTTCTCATAGATCCTTTTACCCCCGATTTTACTTCTATGGGTATTATCTCCCCATCCTGTGCTATTATGTAATCCACTTCAGCACAAGTACCTTTATTCATGTTTTGCCAATAATATAGTTGATGGCGTTTTTGTGGCGATGAGTATTTGATGAGTTCCAATCCTGCAATCATTTCGGCTACATTTCCCTTGTCTATGAGGTCTATGGTGTTTTCAACCATGATTTCTTTGATGCTTCTGTTCGTATTGTCGTCAATTCCAAGAATTGCCAGCAAGATGCCAGGGTCAAGTATGAGGTATTTGACTACCCGTTCATTGATTTCTGCTCCCAAAGGAATTCCGTTGGCGTCCGTATGATAGGTTGGTATGACAAGTCCTGCATTGCGCAACATTTCTAAGGCGGATTTCACTTCTTGCGAGCGATATTCACCTTCTATACGATTGTACACGAATTTTGAACCTGCTTGATGTGCTACACTTATAAGTGCCTGTCGCAGCAGTATGGGGTTGGCTTTGGTTCCGTATTTTGCAAAATCGTCTTGATACCCTTGTATAATTTCATTGACGATATCATTGCTGTAACGATATGAATTGGTTTCAACATAAGCAGCAACGGCTTCAGGCATACCTCCTACTAACATATAACTTCTGAAGGTTTCCACCAAGTTGTCATAGAACGGCTTTTCAAGAGGATGGGCGGGACTACAGGCCTGTTTGGCGTTGAGCAATCCTTTTTTGCCAATAGCAAGGAGAAATTCGTCAAAAGACATAGGATATATAAATAAGGAACTGACGCGTCCCACGCCGAACGATGTCAAGTCTTTCAAGGCGAATTCCAACAACGAACCGGCAGCAATGACATGCAATTCCGGGTAGTCTTCCTTGAAGAACCAAAGACTATGGATTACATCTTCACTTTTTTGTATTTCATCAAGAAAAAGCAAGGTCTTCCCGGGAATAACGGGGATGTCGAAGAAATCTGAAAGTTTGTTAGTGATGGCTTTTACGTCACGTGTTCCCTTAAAGAAATCGATTACTTCAGGATTCCTTTCAAAATTGACTTCCAAGAAGTATTCGAAGCTTTCTCCCAAATGTTTTACAGCCATGGATTTGCCCACTTGACGAGCCCCACGCACAAGCAGAGGTTTTCTACGTAGACTTGTTTTCCATTCTACGAGTTTGGAATCTATACTTCTTGTCAGATACTTTTCTTTCATATAACGGTTCCCTATCTTATATTACACGGATGCAAAATTACTGAATATCTGCAGTATACGCAAACGTAGATGTATGATTTTTGATAAAAGATAGAGTTATAAACCACGATTTCTTGCTAAAAGAAAGACTTATCAAGCATCGGTTTCTGCTAAAAGAAAGACTTATACCGATAACTGTACACTTGGGCACCATCATTCAACAGACAGGTAAACTTACAAGTACCTCTCAGCATAATCTTCACGTATTCGATTAGTTTATTACTGGAAGGGGCACCCACCGCTTGCTCTTTTTCTCTATCCAGGCTTCAAACTCCTTGTCTGCTGGTTTGCCGAGCTTAAGATACATCTTGTTATATCTGGTCTCCGTTGAGGTAATCGCCTCTTTACGGTAATCTTTGGTGGAATCCCTCTGCACCCCACAAAGAGAAGTACCCACTAACTCAAGACTTTTGTATTTCCTTTCCTTCACATGCTGTTGCATCCACTCCCGGCCGTTATGGATAGCAGCCATATACCAATACCGGGTGTTGGCCCAAGTAAGTCTTGTTGGCTGAGCATTGCCATGAATAAAGTCGCGATAAACAGGAATGTTGATGTTCGTCAGCCAACACACCATTAGCGAATCGCCGTCGGCCAGCAAGGTCAAGTCTTGTAGCATGCGTTGCATAGTCATCACTTCCGACTTCTGCCAAAGCATCCTTCTGTCCATATATTCCTCCTCGTCAGCTTCCCGCACCATTGATTGCCAATATCCAGTCGGGCTAATAAGGAAGTGATAAACAAACACTATTGCCAGTACTGCCGCTACGACCACAGTCACCTTACACACCCTTTTCTTGATATTCTTTTCCATCTTTCCATATTAATGAAGATTCTATAAAATATAAACTAACATGCCAGCTAGTATTTTAGTCTTGTTACCCATTGGCGGAATTAATTTAAGTTGATTCAAGTTTCGGATTTAGAATTTGTACTGAAAAACACCCGAAGAAAGACGTTCGGCTTTGCCGCTTGTAAACATACGGGAGCAACATACGTGGGGCATGTTCCCGAAGGGGACGCATCTTTAAGCATAATTTCTAAATCAGAAACTTGTGTAAGTTGAAAATTATAGATTTTTGTCAAGCATTATTATTCTTTTGCTTATTAAATTTATAATACATTCTGCATGTGGCTCTTCTTTTTTTCCTTGGGGATGTCTTGTGACCATAAAGTATGTCCCATCAATCAAATAGACACAACATTCATATTTATCCCACTTCAATTGTTCTATGCATGT
>CAVDJG010000209.1:0-4402 GCA_963609005.1 Acidaminococcaceae bacterium | reverse complement strand
ACCATAATCATTGGTCCGCCCTTTGTTATCTGGTATTTCTTAACCTGTGCCGCAAGTTGGTTGATGTATGTCCGGCATGAGTCGAGAAACGGTTGGTTGTCGGTGCGCACTTCCATGCCTTTCACTGTATGAAGCCACCATGGATAGCCGCCATATTCCCATTCTCCACAAGCATACGGCCCCGGGCGCAAAATCACCATCAGCCCTTCTTCTGCTGCCGTTTGCAGAAATTCGCCTATGTTGCGGTTGCCGGTAGTCCAGTCCCATTTTCCAGGTGCCGTTTCGTGGTGGTTCCAAAACACATATGTAGTCACCGCATTAAGCCCCATAGCCTTTATCATTTTCAGTCTATGTCGCCAATAAGGCGCCGGCACGCGCGAGTAGTGCATTTCGCCCGAATGCACCTGAATAGCCTTGCCGTCGTAGATGAAGTTGCCGCCGTTTATGGCAAACGTGTGTTTTGCTTTTGCCGATGCCGACACTGCGAGCAGTGCGGCAAACAACAGAATCAGTATTCGCTTTGGTTTCATTCTTATTGTTTTTAGGTTATTATTGTCTTCATTGCATTTTCTGCATCCCAAAAGTCACAAACAGCAAGCAAAACAACGACAACCTTACATTCATGTTCTTCGACATCACAAGGACATGTGTTTTTGCTTATTTCTTATAGTTGCAGGTTTGCACCGATAAAGTTACCTATTATTTTGATAACAATGAAACAATAATGGCAAAAAAAAATCATCCTCTTTGTTTTTCAATTGCCGCACGGGAGCATTCATTCATGCTTTCCACACAACGTTGTTCCATTGCTTTGCATTTTTCTCGCGTACATTATATTATAGCATAGTTCTATCAATCAACTTTACCGCCTTGCCGAGACACATGCGCCTACAATTTGCAAGTAATCCAAAAACAGCAAAATGTTTGTAAAATTGCCGCCAAATAACGATTTTCAACTTACTTGCTTACACAAAAAATGAATTGTGGGGGCACACAGAACATTTTTTCAAAAAAAGATGTTTAAATGTTTTGCCGAATATAAAAAAAACAATATCTTTGCGTCAGTTATCCTGAAAACAATCTTTTTACCTTAAAGAAAGGCTAATACCTATTGAAGATTTGAAGCGGTCGCCTGTGAAGGCTGTCGCTTTTTTTTTGCCCTTTAGCCAACAACCACCCTACACTATGCCAACAGTAAAGGCACAAGTGAAATACGGACAAACGACATGGATAAAAAGACGAAAGACAAAATTACAGAGCTGGCAAACCGGTATGAAACGTCCGATTTTCTGCTCTCCGACCCGAGCCGCTTCATGCACGAAGTGCAAGGCGACCTTAACCGCGAGGCCACAGCATTTGTGGCATCATGCTTGAGCTATGGTTCGCGCAAGCAATTTTTCCCTAAAATTCATTTTCTCAGCCAACAGTCGCACGGACAGATGCACCAATGGATAGTGCAAAGGCAATATCGCGACATCATTCCCGACACCGACGAGTGCTACTACCGCCTCAACACCTGCCACGACCTACGGGCACTGCTTGACGCATACAGCGACCTCATGCACGATTACGGAAGTCTGAAAGCCTTCGTGAGCCACAGTGCCGCCGATGCACCCGAAGCCATTGCGGCCATTTGCCGCCACTTCGCTGCCAAAGGTGCCACTTCACTTGTGCCGCGCAACACCACATCGGCCTGCAAGCGCGTGTGCATGTTTCTCAGATGGATGGTGCGCGACGGTTCGCCTGTTGACCTCGGACTGTGGGCCGACATTATCGACAAGCGCACGCTTGTCATGCCGCTCGACACTCATGTGGTGCAAGAGTCATTGGCTCTCGGCCTTCTACACACCCGCACCGCTTCGATGTCGGCGGCGCGCAAACTCACCGAAACCATGCTCGAGATATTCCCCGACGACCCTCTCAAGGGCGATTTCGCCCTCTTCGGACTTGGCACCGACACCGAATCAAGTAGCCGCCAAAATGCGCCAAAACACTGACAAACATGCTTTTTCTGCAAGAAAACACAACCTGTATGGCTTTTTTTAACTAAATTTGCAGCTATGAGAATAGACATTATAACCGTTTTACCCGAAATGCTCGAAGGCTTCGTCAACGAGTCGATACTCGCCCGCGCCCAAAAAAAAGGCTTGGCCGAGATACATCTGCACAACCTGCGCGACTATTCCACCGACAAATGGCGGCGCGTAGACGACTATCCTTACGGCGGATTCGCCGGAATGGTAATGCAATGCGAACCAATCGACCGCTGCATAACGGCCTTGAAAGCCGAGCGCGACTACGACGAAGTGATATACACATCGCCCGACGGCGAAAGGTTTGACCAGCACATGGCCAACGACCTGTCGCTCAAAGGCAACCTCATAATACTCTGCGGACACTACAAGGGCATCGACCAGCGTGTGCGCGACCACCTCATAACACGCGAGATAAGCGTGGGCGACTATGTGCTTACCGGCGGCGAACTTGCTGCGGCAATAATGGCCGACGCCATTGTGCGCATTGTTCCGGGCGTGATAGGCGACGAGCAGAGCGCACTGAGCGACTGTTTCCAGGACGACATGCTCTCGGCACCAATCTACACACGCCCTGCCGACTACAAAGGTTGGCTCGTGCCCGACATTCTGCTGAGCGGAAACGAAGCCAAGATAAAGTCGTGGGAAATGGAACAGGCATTGGAACGCACCCAACGTCTGCGCCCCGATTTGCTCGAGAAATAGTTTCTCCATACACGGCAAAGCCGGCGACATGCTGCCAATCAAGCCAAGCGTAACAAACATATATCCCATTCATGCCAACGGCACAACAACAACGTTCTAAATAATTAACACTATGCAACAGTACAACAACATCTCACACGACACCCCATTGCCACCTAGACCCGAGAACAACCTCGTTTTGGCAATCATCACAACAATATGCTGCTGTCTGCCATTAGGCATTGTGGCTATCATAAAAGCAGCGAAAGTGAACGGATTCTACATGGCCGGCCAATACGAAATGGCCGCAGCATCTGCCGCAGAAGCAAAGAAATGGGCACTCATAGGCATTGCAGTTGGAATCATCGTCAACTTTGCAACCATGGCATTCTATTTCGTTGCAGGCATAAATGGAATGGCAAGGATGTAAAAAAGCATTTGGGGCAGCGGCCTTACTGGCGGGTGCTTTGGCACTTTACTGTTATAGTCCCACCGCCTACTGGTTTTGGCCTAAATGCCCGGTGCGGCTCATCACGGGGCTAAGTTGCCCCGCATGTGGCATACAAAGGGCATTGCACGCACTGCTCAACGGCCACATAGCCCAGGCAGCAGCCTACAACTACTATCTCATATATGCCCTGCCCTACACTGCCGCACTAATAGCGGCACGCATAATGCCACAAAGCAAGGCACGGCAAAAGGCACGCGACATTCTCGAGAGCCGTACGGCCATAGGCATATATGTAGTGTCATTCTGCCTGTGGTTTATAATAAGAAACATTCTAAATATCTGACAAACAATATGGACGAAAAACAAGTTTCACAACTCATCGCAATACACGGCGGTAAATTTCCCGATTGGGCAATAACACAACTGCCCGAAATCCTGTCGCAAATGGATGTGACCACCGCATCGGTGTGCCTTTGCCAAGCCAAAGACCCTACGATAACGCTTCTGTTATCAATATTTCTCGGTCATCTTGGCATCGACCGCCTCTACATAGGCGACACCACACTCGGCATACTGAAGCTGCTCACTTGCGGCGGATGCGGCATATGGACCATAATCGACTGGTTTCTCATCATGGGAGCCACAAAGGAGCGCAACTACACAATGCTCACCTGCGGCCGTTAACACATGCCTTTACCCACAACCCACACCACCATTAAAACATACATGAACAAGAAAACACTGTCAACCATTTTGCTCGCCGCCATGACGTTGGCAAGCACCAGCGCGCAGACAAGTTTGCTCGAGAAATACTCACGCCAACTCACCACGCCGCTCCATTATGTGTGCTACCGCACCACAGAAAAGATGAAAATCGACGGCAAGCTAAACGAAAAGGCATGGGCAAAAGCCGCACCCACCGAATCGTTTGTAGACATAAGCGGCGACGGCTTCCCCACCCCGAAGTATGACACCAAGGCACGCATGCTGTGGGACGACGACTACCTTTATATAGCAGCCGTGCTCGAAGAGCCCGACATAACGGCCAACCTCACGCAGCGCGACACCATTATCTACCACGACAACGACTTCGAGGTGTTCATCGACCCCGACGGCGACGGACAGAACTATTTCGAAATCGAAAACAATGCACGCGGCGTGGTGTTCGACCTCATGCTTGACCGCGCCTACCGCTCGGGCGGAAATTTCCATGTGCAATGGGACTGCCCGGGGC
>CAVDJG010000208.1:0-4419 GCA_963609005.1 Acidaminococcaceae bacterium | reverse complement strand
ACCTGCGACCACCTGGTCCCAAACCAGGAGCGCTACCGGACTGCGCTACACCCCGCTGCAAGCACGTTTCGATTTTGCGAGTGCAAAGTTACTCATAAATATCGACCCGTGCAAGCAATGATTTACTTTATTTTATGATATTCTGCTCAACGAATATCTTCTTCAGAATCTGCACGCCACGCTCAACTTGCTCTTCGGTGTGTGTTGCCATCAAGGCAAAGCGCACGAGGGTGTCCTGCGGAGCACATGCCGGCGGTATAACGGGGTTGATGAACACGCCGTTGTCAAATGCGAGCTTCGTAACGAGGAATGTCTTTTCAACATCGTGCACGTAGAGCGGAATGATAGGACTCTCTGTTTCGCCAATCTCGAATCCCTCCTCACGGAAGCGGCGCAACGCATATTTCGTTACCTTCCACAGGTTTTCTATGCGCTCAGGCTCTTTCAGCAAGATGTGCAGAGCCTCGCGGGCTGCAGCCGTGGCTGCCGGAGTGTTAGAAGCACTGAATATATAAGTGCGGCAAGAATGGCGCAGATAGTTTATAGTGTCTGAATCGCCGGCGATAAAGCCGCCGATGCTTGCCAACGACTTTGAGAAAGTGCCCATAATGAGGTCAACTTCGTCGGTAAGTCCGAAATAATCGCACACGCCACGGCCGTTCTTTCCGAACACGCCAAGGCCATGAGCCTCGTCAACCATAATGGAACAATTGTACTTGTGCTTCAACTCAACGATTTTCGGAAGGTTTGCAAGGTCGCCTTCCATTGAGAACACGCCGTCTACAACGATGAGCTTTACGGCTTCGTGGGGCAGACCTTTGAGCAGGTTCTCGAGGTCTTCCATGTCGTTGTGCTTGTAGTGCAGCTGGCGGGCAAACGAGAGGCGACGTCCGTCAACGATGCTTGCGTGGTCGCGGTCGTCACAGATGATATAGTCGCCACGGCCCACAACAACGGCGAGCACGCCGGAGTTTACGAAAAATCCTGTTGAGAAGCACAGTGTTTCGTCCTTGTGCACGAATTCTGCAAGCTCCTTTTCAAGTTGTACATGAAGGTCAAGGGTTCCGTTCAAGAACCGGCTTCCGGCACAACCGGAACCGTATTTGTCCAAAGCAGCCTTTGCGGCGTCGATTATGCGTTGGTCGCCAGTAAGACCGGTGTATGCGTTCGACCCGAACATCAGCACCTTGTGGCCTGCCATTTCAACTTCTGTGCCCTGCTTACTGGTTATTTCACGAAAATAAGGATACACACCGGCCTCCATAAACTTTTGAGGCTCGCGATAACTTTTGTATCTTTCCTGTAATTGTCCCATTATAAATTAGTATAGGGTGTTGACCCAATTTGTTATTTCAGGCTGCAAAGTTACAAAAAAGATGCAATATAAGCGTCTTTTTTCCAAGAAATGTACCTTTTTGAGAAATTTGGCCGCTTGAAAGTCGGCATACAACAATATTTTACTAATTTTGTAACGATTTCATTACAGGAGACACTGTGCGCCAACGCAGAGAGAATCTGCATGCGCCCAACAATCAGCCGCGGCACACCCGCGGCACACAACAGCAAAAGCACGGCAACCATAAGGAACACAATAGGAAACATGAAAAAGAGAGTCGTCTTTATCATCAACCTCATATCAGGAACATCCAACAAGTCAGAGATACCCGACTTGATTGACAGCACTATCGACAAGGAAAAGTTCGACTACGAGCTTGTTGTCACGCAATATGCGGGCCACGCCTCCGAAATAGCGACAAAAGCCAAGGACAATGGTGTTGACATTGTAGTGGCAGTAGGCGGCGACGGCACCGTGAACGAGGTAGCGCGTGCGATAGTGCACTCGCAGACAGCGCTCGGAATAATACCATGCGGCTCAGGCAACGGCTTGGCCCGCCACCTTTTGCTGCCCCTCAACGTGCGTAAAGCCATCGACATAATCAACGCCTGCGAGATACGCGACCTCGACTACGGCATCATAAACGGGCACCCGTTCTTCTGCACATGCGGCATGGGGTTCGACGCTTTCGTGAGCATGAAGTTTGCCGAGGCCGGCAAACGCGGCCCTATCACCTATGCCGAAAACATTCTGCGCGAAGGACTTAAATACAAGCCCGAGACCTACATATTGCAGGACGACAACGAAACGATAAAGTATGAGGCGTTTCTAATATCGTGCGCCAACGCCTCGCAATACGGCAACAACGCCTATATAGCCCCGCAGGCTTCGATGAGCGACGGCCTAATGGACGTGATTATAATGGAACCTTTCGACGTGTTCGAGGCTCCGCAGATAAGCATCGACATGTTCAACAAGACGCTTGACAAGAATTCCAAGATAAAGACATTCAAGTGTCGCAAGCTGAACATACACCGCAACAACCCCGGAGTGATACACTACGACGGCGACCCGGTGATGACCGGCGAAGACATAAGCGTGGAAATCAAGCCGAAAGGGGTGAAAATGATAGTCAACCCGTTTGCCGACCGCAGCGTGCGCAAACCGAATGCACTGCAAAATGCCGCCGCCGAACTGTTCAACGAGCTGAATGCCATGCGCGAAGACATTTCAAAACAAGGCCAGCACATACAGGCTCTGGGCAAAGTGATACAGAAAAAGTTCACCCGCAAAGACTGAAAAGCCCAACCCCAAGGCGGCAACCACACGGCAGCAACATATATAATAAGGTGTAACCACACTTAACTAACGCGCCCAAACATGGCAAACACTGAATTCACATTCAAGCAATTCACCATAAAGCAAGACCGCTGCGCCATGAAGGTGGGCACCGACGGTGTGTTGCTCGGCGCATGGGCCGACGGCGGGCGCAACATTCTCGACATCGGGACCGGCACTGCCCTGATAGCATTGATGATGGCACAAAGGTTTAAAGAGGCGCACATCACGGCCATAGAAATCGATGCTGAAGCGAGCCGCCAAGCCCGCGAAAATGTCGAAGCAAGCCCGTTTGCCAACCGCGTGGAGGTGTTGCACACTGCCCTGCAAGACTTCGTTCCCGGATGCCAATACGACTGCATCGTAACCAATCCGCCATATTTCACCGACAGTCTGAAAAATCCCGACTCGCAAAGAGCCGCCGCACGGCACACCGACACCCTGCCCTACCGCGATCTTTTCGGCTGCATCGCCAATTTACTCGCCCCCGACGGCACTTTCAGCGCAATCATTCCCACCGACTGCCTCGAACGTTTCACCGCCGAAGCCTACCTTTCCGGTTTGTCGCCTATACGCAGGTGTGCCATAAAAACCACCACGCGCAGACCGCCGAAACGGCAGCTTGTGGCATTCGCACACAACCCGTCGGCAAGCATCGACATTCAGGAAGCCGCTTTGCAGACAAACGACGGCAACCGCTCGGAATGGTACAGTAAACTCGCCGAAGACTTCTACATAAGATAAAGCGAACAAGCCAATACTCCACCTATATTGCCACCGGCCGACAGGCAGCAATCCCATGCTGCCCAACGCCATTCTGCACGGCATATTTCCCAAAAAACATTAAAACACCATATATCTGAAATCTTTTGCGTAACTTTGCACAGATATAGGCACAATATTTGTTTGTCCGAAATAAAACAACGTATGAACAAGAAATCCAATACATCCATACATATGATAGCCGACTACGAAGGAGACGTGACAACACTCTTCAACACCAACGTGGAAGGCGAAATACCCATTCTTGCCACACGCAATATGGTGCTCTTTCCGGGGGTAATCTCCCCCGTACTCATAGGCCGCAAGCAAAGTCTCAACCTTCTCGAATACATGAAAGACACCCCCGACGGAGTGTTCGCCGTATTCTGCCAGAAAGACCAGGACGTGGAATCACCGCACGAAAACGACATGTACAAATATGGAGTGTATGCCAAGTTGGTGAAAGTGCTTGAAATGCCGGGGCCCGGACACAACGTAACCGCCATAATGCAAGGCCTGGGACGCTGCCGACTTACCGGCATAAGCGGTGAGAAACCGTTTCTTACGGGCACCGTGAAGACCATAATCGAGGCCATGCCCGAAGCCGGCGACCGCGAATTCAAGACCGCAATCGACGACTTGCGCGAGACCGCGACCAACTACATCAAGCAAAACGAAGACATACCCGACGAGTCGCAGTTCGCCCTCAGCAACATCTCCAACGACGTGATAGCCGTCGATTTCATCTGCACCAACATGCCGTTTGAAATCGACGACAAGATACATCTGCTTATGGCCAACTCGCTCAAAGAGCGCGTCATACGCACATTGAAGGTTCTGCACAAGGAGCTGCAGCTGCTCGAACTGAAACAAAACATACGGTCGAAGACCCGCGAAGACCTCGACGAGCAGCAGCGCGAATACTTCCTGCAGCAACAAATAAAGAACATCAAGGAGGAACTCGGCACCGGCGAAGGCTCACC
>CAVDJG010000207.1:0-4433 GCA_963609005.1 Acidaminococcaceae bacterium | reverse complement strand
GTTCTGTAGCGGCCCGTGGCCGACATCTTTTTAAAATATGGCCGACAGCCGCTACAGAATGCAGTTGTCTTTACAAGAATAAAATTATGGCAACAATAAAACCTTTCAAAGGCATACGTCCTCCGAAAGATTTGGTGGAGCGTGTGGAGTCGCGGCCTTATGACGTGCTCGACAGCGAAGAGGCAAGAGCCGAGGCTGCAGACAATGAGATGAGCCTTTACCATATAATCAAGCCTGAGATTGATTTCGAAGTCGGCACGAGTGAGTCAGATCCGAGGGTTTATGAGCGTGCGGCAGAAAATTTCAATAAGTTTTTGGCCAACGGTTGGCTGCGTCAAGACGATAGCGAGAACTATTACATCTATGCCCAGACCATGAACGGCAAGACGCAATATGGACTCGTCGTAGGGGCATTTGTGGGCGACTATCTCAGCGGAGTAATAAAGAAGCATGAACTGACGAGGCGCGACAAGGAAGAAGACAGAATGAAGCATGTGCGTGTGTGCAACGCCAACATCGAGCCCGTGTTTTTTGCCTATCCCGACAACGATACTCTAAACGACCTTATTGCACGCTATGTGGCCGGTGAACCGGAATATGATTTCATAGCACCCATTGACGGTTTCCGCCATCAGTTGTGGGTTGTGCCCGATGATGCCGACAAGGCCACGATTACCGAAGAGTTTGCCAAGATGCCGGCTCTTTATATTGCCGACGGTCATCACCGCAGTGCAGCAGCGGCATTGGTGGGTGCTGAAAAGGCTAAGCAGAACCCCGGCCATAAGGGCAACGAAGAATATAATTATTTTATGGCTGTGTGCTTTCCGGCATCACAACTCACGGTGCTCGACTACAATCGTGTCGTGAAAGACTTGAACGGCATGACAACCGAAGAATTTCTGAACGCTTTGGGCAAGAATTTCGAGGTTGAACTGAAAGGCGAAAAACCTTACCGTCCGGCCCACCTGCATGAGTTTGCACTCTATGTTGACGGCAAGTGGTATGCACTGACAGCAAAAGAGGGAACATACGACGACAACGACCCGATAGGAGTGCTTGACGTTGACATCTCAAGCCGCCTGATATTCGATGAATTGTTGGGAATAAAAGATTTCCGCAGCGACAAGCGCATCGATTTCGTCGGAGGCTTGCGTGGGCTCGACGAGTTGTCGCGCAGGGTTGACAGCGGGGAGATGCGCATGGCACTTGCACTTTATCCCGTGTCGATGCAGCAGATAATGAGCATTGCCGACAGTGGCAAGATAATGCCGCCCAAGGCAACATGGTTTGAGCCGAAGCTGCGCTCAGGCCTTATTATTCACAAACTGTCTTGAAATGGAACAAACCGACGAGTATAAAACGATAACCAACGTAATCTCAGAGGGATTTTATAGCGAGAAACGTAGCAAGTTTCTCGCTTTTGCTATTCATGTAACCTCAGAGGAAGAAGTGAAGGAAACGGTAGAAAAATACCGCAGAAAATATTATGATGCACGGCATGTGTGCTATGCCTATGTGCTTGGTCCTGAGCGTGATGCGTTTCGTGCCAACGACGATGGAGAGCCGAGCAGCACGGCAGGCAAACCAATATTGGGGCAGATAAACCGCTTGGAGCTCACCGATGTGCTTGTGATTGTGGTGAGATATTATGGTGGAGTAAACCTCGGCACAGGCGGTTTGATTGTGGCCTACCGCACTGCTGCGGCCGATGCCTTGGACAAATGCGAGATACAGACATTGTTTTGTGAGGAAACAATACAACATGACTTCCCCTATATAATGATGAATGGCGTAATGAGAGTAATACGCAACAACAATGCAAGGATATTAAGCCAGAAATATGACAATACGTGCGAATTCAAACTGTCGATAAAACGTTCGCTTGCAGGCAAACTCAAAGATGAGCTGCAGAAACTGTCGTTTGATGAGTAGCGTTGTTGAGAGATCAAATAAATAAGGTAAAAAGGTTACAGGGAGCATTCCCCTTAAAAGAAATATTGATGCGTGAGATTTTTCGGGACACGCCTAAACAGATGAAAAAAGATCGTCTTTCCAATTTTGAACTCCTGCGTGTGGTGGCCATGTTGATGGTGCTGGCCATACATGCCGACTTCTATTCACTTGGCCGACCGACACTTGACGATATTGCAGTAGCTCCACTCAACGTGTGGGCGCGTATTGCGGTGGAGGTTTCGGGCATAGTTGCCGTCAATGTGTTTGTCCTTATCTCGGGGTGGTTTGGCATTAGGGCAAGCGTGTGGGGCTTTTGCCGCTTCATGTTCACCTGCCTGTTTTTCTGCATAGGGGTGAATGCGGTGATGTGGGGCTGCGGACTTCCGTGCCTGCAAGATGAAAATCTGCACACGATATACTCCAAGATAGAACTCAACTGGTTTGTCAAGGCCTACATGCTGCTCTATGTTCTTGCGCCAGTGCTCAATGCCTTTGTCGCTACTGCATCAAGACGCACGCAGAAAAGGGTGTTGTTGGGTTTCTTTGTCTTGCAGACTCTTTTCGGATGGGTGACGGGATCGGCCGGATATTTTTCTTTTGGCTATTCACCTCTGTCGTTTGTCGGTCTCTATCTGTTGGCGCGCTATGTGGCAGTGTTCAGTCCACAGTGGAGCAGGGGAGGGGCGAAGACTTACATTCTGGCGTATGTCGCGATTACGGCAGTTCAAACCGTCATCGTGTTTGCAGGGGTGCAAATTGATGGTATGATGGTAGTTGACCGGCTGATAGCATACAACAATCCTTTGGTGATAGCGGCTTCTCTTGCCTTGTTGCTATGTTTCAGGGAACTGCATTTGCGCAGTCGGTTGGTAAATTGGTTGGGTGGTTCGAGTTTCGCCGTATTCCTTCTGCATACCCACCCGGCACTGTTTGGCTTATACAAACAAGCCGTGGTATGGATATGCAATATCTATTCGGGGGGGGTATTTTTGCTGCTCATTTCCACGTTTGTGGTGTTGGTGTATGCCTTTGCCGTTCTGGTCGACCAAGTCAGAATACGGTTGTGGCGGGTTGTGGAAAAATGTGTTGGGAGTAGCATGTTAAAAGCGTAGAGGGCAAGCCCATACATTATAATATCGCTATCTATCGGGGGCAAGGATATGAATGCAAAAAACTGTCTTTCTGCGTTTTTTTATTTCTGAGTGACAAAATCATGCAATAAAATGAATATACATATATTTGCCAATTTTGCAGAATTTTAGTAATTTTGCACTTTCTTTAATTGTGCAGATGAGTGTAAGTGCATGTGGTGCATGCTTTTTAACTCAGGCTGCACATGATAATATTTTCATTGTTGAGGGATTTTGTTTAAACATTACATCAATTAAGGATAACATTTCAAGCATTATTATTTCTAAATGAAAACAGCGGTATTCACCCCAAAATTGTTCTCTTCGTTGCGAACTTACAACACCAAAACTTTTGCGTCGGACGTTATGGCAGGCGTGATTGTAGGCATCGTGGCCCTTCCTCTTGCCATTGCGTTTGGAATAGCATCAGGCGTGACGCCTGAAAAAGGCATCATTACGGCTATTGTAGCCGGTTTTCTCGTCTCGATGTTTGGCGGGAGCAAAGTGCAGATAGGCGGCCCTACCGGAGCGTTCATCGTAATTGTGTATGGCATAATACAGCAGTATGGCATCGGCGGACTGGCTGTGGCCACGTTCATGGCAGGCGTGTTTCTCGTGTTGTTTGGCGTGTTGCGGCTCGGCACGATTATAAAATACATACCTTATCCTATAGTAGTGGGTTTTACAAGCGGTATTGCGGTGACTATCTTCACGACACAGGTGAAAGACCTTTTCGGACTTACAATGGATGTTGTGCCGTCTGATTTTCTTGAAAAATGGATGGCATATATTGCAGATTTCCATACTGCCGATTTGTGGAGCTCGGTTGTCGGCATTCTCAGTGTTGTGATTATTGCCGTCACTCCACGTTTCAGCAAAAAAATCCCCGGGTCGCTTGTGGCCATTATTGTGATGACGGTGGCTGCATTGTTGCTGAAAAACTTTATGGGAGTGCAGACCATTGAAACCATTGGCGACCGCTTTTCGGTGAATGGTTCCATACCTGAGGCCCATGTTCCGGCAATGACATGGCTCACCGTAAAAGGTCTTGTGGCTCCGGCTCTCACCATTGCCGTGTTGGGAGCCATAGAGTCGTTGCTGTCGGCAACTGTTGCCGATGGTGTCATTGGCGACAGGCACGACTCCAACACCGAACTTGTAGCCCAAGGCATAGCCAATCTGGTGTCGCCTTTGTTCGGCGGTATTCCTGCCACAGGAGCAATTGCCCGTACGATGACCAACATAAACAATGGTGGCAAGACTCCGGTGGCCGGCATCATACATGCTTTGGTGTTGCTCTTGATATTCCTCTTTCTTATGCCGTTGGCAAAATACATTCCCATGGCCTGT
>CAVDJG010000206.1:0-4437 GCA_963609005.1 Acidaminococcaceae bacterium | reverse complement strand
GCGTGTTGTTGTTGCCGTAAATCCATTGTCCGCTGCTGTTTACCGTAGGGCTTATGCCTTTTATGTAGTTGCACTCGTCTTTAAGGGTATTGTAGTCGGTGAGCTTCAATGTCTCCATCGACGATGCATCCTGCCTTACACCGCCCGGGCCGCGGTCGGCACCCGGACTTATCATTATCATATTCGATCCCATTTCGGCAATGTTTGCCTGGATGCTTTTCTTCGATCCTTGGCCTATGGCAAGCATCGTGATGACCGAAGCCACACCGATGATGATGCCGAGGGCTGTCAAGAACGAGCGCATCTTGTTGGCGGCGATTGCCCTTATGGCTATCTTAAACAAATTGCTGTAATTCATTTGGTTGCCTCATTGTTTTAGAAGGTTGTTACTCATGGCGTTCTTGCGAACGCCTTTGCTCTATGGCCTGCACGCGTCATTCGTCGGAGTTGGCCGGCAAGGCTGCCAGTCCGTCTTCGGCAGAAAGGATGTTCGTGTTGTATTCGTCGGAAATGACATGCCCGTCGCGCAGCATTATGTTGCGCGATGAGTAGTTGGCAATGTCGGGATTGTGCGTCACGAATATTATTGTGCGTCCCGCTGCGTGCAGTTTTTGAAACAGAATGAGTATTTCAAACGAAGTGCGTGTGTCGAGATTTCCGGTTGCCTCGTCGGCGAGTATCACGGCAGGGTCGTTCACCAGAGCTCTTGCTATGGCCACTCGCTGCATCTGTCCGCCCGACATTTGGTTTGACTTGTGATACAGGCGGCTGCCCAAACCCACTGCTTCCAGGGCCTTTATGGCACGCTCCTGACGTTCTTTTGCACCGACAGCCGAATTATACATCAGCGGCAACTCCACGTTTTCAACGCTTGTTGTCTTTGGCAACAGGTTGTAGTTCTGGAATATGAAGCCAATCTTGCGGTTGCGCAGCACTGCCCGTTGCGACTTCGACATCTTGCGCACCGATACCCCGTCAAGGTAATATTCGCCGCTGCTGGGAGTGTCGAGGCATCCGAGCTGGTTGAGAAGCGTGGATTTTCCCGATCCCGATTTTCCCATTATCGTCACGAACTCGCCCTCGTATATCTTGAATGAAACTCCACGCAAAGCGTGCACTTTCTCGTCGCCTACGAGAAAGTCGCGCTTAACGTTGTCAAGTTCTATTACGACTTTTTTCTCGTCCATTTCATTCCTCCTCGTTTATTTTTTCTTGTTTTTTCCGGGAGGGCCTGGCGAGAACGGGCTTGACTCACCTTCTTCCTGAGTCTGGGCCTCGGCTGTGGCCTCGAAAACTTTAAGTCCGGTTATGACTTTCGTGCCCGAATTCACGCCGTTCAATATTTGTGTGTTGGTGCCGTCGGTCATTCCGATGTTCACCTTGTGGGCCACTATCGAGTTGCCTTCAATTGTCCACACTTTGTTCTTGGCATTGCTTATGTCAACGATTTTCATCTTTCCGACAGTTTCTTTTGTCGGCGTGTAGCGCAAAGCCTTCGACGGAACGGCAAGAACGCCCTTGCGTTCGGCGGTGTATATGGTTACGTTGGCCGTGAGTCCGGGTTTCAGTTTCAGGTCGCTGTTGGGTGCCGATATAACCACTTCGTATGTCACCACGTTGTTGGTGGTTGTGGCTTCCTGCCTTACCTGTGTCACTGTTCCCTCGAAAACGTCGTCGGGATAGGCATCGACGGTGAACGATACGCGTTCGCCCTTGCGCACGTCGCCTATGTCGGCTTCGTCAACATCGGCCACAACCTGCATGTTGGTAAGGTCTTTTGCAATGGTAAACAGTTCGGGAGTAGAGAAGCTGGCGGCCACGGTCTGTCCTTCCTCTACCGATTTCGACAGCACGATGCCGTCGATGGGCGAGGTGATTGTTGCATAGCCAAGGTTGGTTTGTGCGCGCTGCACTTCCTCGCGTGCCGATGCGGCCTGCTCCTTTGCCTGCTTGTAGGAGAGTTGTGCGCTCTCGTAGTCGTCGGCGCTCACGAGGCCTTTGCTGTAAAGTGTGGCGTAGCGCTTGAAGTTTGCCTGCTGGTAGTTGAGCTGGCTTTCTGCGCTTGTAAGTGTTGCTTTTGCGGTGTTGAGCTGACTTGTCAGGTTGGTCTTGTCAAGCTCGGCTATCACCTGGCCCTTTTTCACTTCGCTGTTGTAGTCAACATACAGCTTGCTCACGATGCCGCTCACCTGTGTACCTACTGTCACCGATGTCACAGGCTCGATTGTTCCGGTGGCGGTGATGCTGTTCTGGATGTTTGCAGGAGCCACCGATGCCGTTTCAAACGAAATCTTTGCTTCCTCTTTGCCGCTGGAAAATTTCCACACGGCCGCAATGGCGACGACAGCCACCACAGCTGTTATCGTCCATTTCTTGTTGATTTTTTTCATCTCTCTCTAATTATTTTGCTGTTTTTTCCTAAATCTTTTCCCTCAGCAGAAAATGCTGTGCAAAGTTGTCTTTATTTCAATTCTCCCGTCTTGTAGAAGTTGAGCATGTTGATGTTGAGAATTGTAAGATATTTGCTTTGCAGCTCGTTTTGCTGTGCCCTGAGCAGGTTGGTCTTGCCGGTCATAAGCTCAACGATGTTCTTCAAGCCCTGCTTAAACTGTTCAGACAACAGGTCGTAGCTTGCCTGGGCACTTTCTGTTGACACGCGGGCAGCTTTGAATTTGTTCTGGTTTGTAACGGCTTGCAGCCAGTAGTTCTCTACGGTGGAGTAGAGTGTGGTTTGCTTGTCTTGCAAGTCGAGCAGATAGTTCTGCTTCTGTATCATGGCCTTGTTTACGGCCGTCTTTGTCTGTCGGTTGTCAAAAATAGGAATGCTCACCGATACGCCTGCGCCTATGTTGAAATTGTTCTTCATCTGGTCGCCCCAATTTTTCTGGCTCATGGAGTTGGTAGATGTGGTAAGGCCGGCATTGATGCCTATCGTGGGCAAGTGTCCTGCCTTTGCTATCTTCATGTTGAGCTCGCTGCTTTCAATGCCGAGCTTGGCATTCTTTATTTCAGGGCGTTGCTCGAGCGTGGCTGCATACACGTCGTTCAGGGCAGGTACGACCTGAAGTGCCATGTCGTCGGTGGTTGCGGGTATGGTGACGTCAAACTCTTCGTCGTCGGCAATTTGCAGCAGCTGCTTCAACTGCCTTTTGTAGTTGCGCAGGTTGCTTTCGGCTTCCACAATATTATATTCGTCTTGCGCCCGCTGGGCCGTGAGCTGCGCCAAGTCGGCCTTGCTCATCTTGCCCACCTTGAGCATTGTCTCGCCGCGCTCCTCGTTGGTCTTGCTTGTCTTGTAGCTGTCGCGGCTCACGTTTATGGCATCGCTTGAATATAGAATCTGCACATACAACTGCGCTATTTGTTCAAGCACGTTGTTGGCCGTAGTTGCAGAGTCGAGCCGTGCCTGCTCGGCCGTGATTTTGTTTAGCTTTATTGTGTTGGTGTTGCGGTTGCCGTTCCATACGGTCCAGTTGCCGCTCACGCTATATGAACCGTTGTAGTAGGCCTTGTCTACGCTCGACTGCACATAACCGTCGGACACCGTTGCACGTCCGCGTTCGGGCCATGGGTTGTAGGTCACGTTCTGTGATGTTGAGAAACTGAGCGAAGGCAGGAGGGCTGCTTGGCTCTGCTTCACGTCTTCGATAGCTGAATATTCCTGCAATTTTGCCTTTTTGAGGGTGATGTTGTTGGCGAGGGCGTAGTCAACACAGTCTTTAAGCGACCATTGTCTTGCCGCGCATTCTCCTAAGGGCAACATAAAAAACAGCCCTGCGAGGCAAGTTATCCCATTTGTTCTCATATTTATATTTTTTGTTTAACGTTTGGTGTTACAACTGTTGCATTTTACAACGTTTCTGACGTTTCTGCGCGTTTTGCGCATATAAGTGCTTGTCCCGTTTTGAAAGTTAGATACAAAAAGACATGGAAAGGTTTATTCGGGGGTGCGGATATTAACAAATGTTTTGAAAAAAGAACGCTTGTTTATTGCAAATGCGGCAATTTGGGCACGGTAAAAACATTGTCCTTGTTAGATTCTGGCAAATGCGCGGCATGTGTGCGGCGCATGGAGCACGCTCGTGCAGCAGTTGCCGCACGCACATGTTTCGTAAGGTGTGTGAGGGCCGAAAACGCTGGTTTTTGTGCTTATATTGCATGCCTGGCCGTGCTTTGTGGCTTTTGTCGTGCAAAAATGAAATTGAAATAGTTTTGGCAAAACGCGTTGATTTGCAATTGAATAAGTGCTTGTAATGCTTTATGCGTGCTTTTGTTTTTTGCGATTTAAAGGAAAAAAGTGACAAAAAAATTTGGCTGTGTTTTAGAAAAAGCGTACCTTTGCAACCGCATTTCAGAAAATGCTGAATACTACCGAATGTATTAAGCGTCCTTAGCTCAGTTGGTAGAGCAACTGACTCTTAATCAGTGGGTCTAGGG
>CAVDJG010000205.1:0-4453 GCA_963609005.1 Acidaminococcaceae bacterium | reverse complement strand
CATAAAAAGCGTGTCATATCCCAACGCCAAGGCGCGGCACATAGCCGAGTTGTCACAGAAACTGGTTGAGAAACACGGCGGCGAGGTGCCGTGCGATTTCAATCAGTTGCTTGCCCTGCCGGGAGTGGGGCGCAAAACGGCCAACGTAATGATGGCCGTGGCCTTCGGGCAAGCAGCCATGCCGGTAGACACACATGTGTTCAGGGTGAGCCACAGGCTCGGTCTTGTGGGCAAGTCGGCCGACACTCCTTTCAAGGTGGAACAGGAACTGGTGGCACACATTCCGCCTGCCGACTTGGCCAAGGCCCACCACTGGCTTCTGCTGCACGGCCGCTATGTGTGCACAAGCCGCGCGCCTCACTGCACCAAATGCCAACTTTCTGTCATTTGCCCCAAAATAATGGATGGGGCCAAGCTCTGACCGATCTCTGGCAAATGCACACCACACACGCTCACATTAACATTAAATTATCGGGAAACATACAAGAACATGGACACACAAAAAATCATAGGTTTTTTAAAGGCCATTGCCGCCAACAACAACAGACAGTGGTTCAACGACCACCGTGCCGAATATGATGATGCCAGGGCCGATTTCGAGGCCGGAGCAGCAAAGGCCATAGCACGCATCGCCACTTTCGACCCGAGCATAAGCCACATAACGGTGAAAGACGCCACCTACCGTTTCTACCGCGACACGCGCTTCTCTCCCGACAAATCGCCCTACAAACGACATTTCGGGGCATATATAGCAGCCCACGGCAAAAAGGCTATGCACGGCGGCTACTACCTGCACATGGAGCCAGGCAACTGCCTCGTGGCAGGAGGCAACTACTGGTTGCCCACCAACGTGCTCACTGCCTGCCGCAACGAGATAATGGGCAACATAGCCACATGGCGGGCCATTGTCGAAAGCGATCGTTTCGTCAGTTTCTTCGGACATCCTGGCGAGGGCACATGGGGAGGCGACAAGGGCTTCGGTCTTGAGATGCTAAAGAAATGTCCGGCCGGTTACGACCGCAACTATGAGTTCATCGACTATCTGCGCATGAAGGATTTCTGTTGCTGGAAAGCAGTGCCCGACACTTTCTTCGAGGGCGACGGATGGCTCGACGGCATCGAAAAGATTCTGAAGACGGCAAAGCCCATGATGGATTTCATAAACAATGTTATCGACGACTACGAATGATTGCCAACGGCCGACTGCAGCTCTATCCCTTTCTCAGGCTCGCGGCGATGATCGCCATAGGCATAGCTTTAGCCGACACGGCGGCCGATGCTGTGCCATCGTGGACTTGGGCAGCTGCATTCGCGGCATTCATGACAGCAAGCGCGGTGCTGCATTCGCACCCAATGGCGCAAAGCGTGCTCATATTTCTGGGCATCTCGGCCTTTGGCGGATGGACTGCGGCGCGGCAGGCAAGTGCATTGACAGTAAATGTCTACGGTTGTGAGGAGCGCTACGAAGCCGTGGTGGCCAGCATGCCCACGCCACGCGGCAAGACCGTGAGGTGCGACCTGCTGATAACCAATGGCCGCATGGCCGGAAAAAAGATACGGGCTTCAATTCTGCGGCAGAGCGACGGCAACGGGGCAGAGCGCCTCACTGTGGGCGACGGCATCAAAGCCGTGTCACAATTTCAACTGCCACAGACAACCGGCAACGGGCATTACAAATTCAACTACGCACGATGGATGAAGGTGCAGGGCTATGCCGCACAGACATTCATAAACCGGCGCAACTGGCAACGCACCGTGACGAGTCTCGACAAACTACCGCGCACCAGCCGCATAATGCTGCGTGCACGCATTGTGCAACAGCGGCTCGCCGCAATGTTCAAAGGCAGCAGGCTCACCGGCAACGCCCTCGCCTTGGTGTCGGCCATGACGCTTGGCGACAAGTCGGGACTTTCGGCCGAAACAAAAGAGGCCTATTCAATATCAGGCGCATCGCACATTCTCGCCCTGTCGGGCCTTCACATAGGCATAATCTATGCAGTGTTGTCGCTTCTGTCGGCACGCAGCAAACGCCAATGGGCGAGCCAGACAGTCATCACGGCCACAATCTGGCTCTACGCCATAATGGTGGGCATGTCGCCAAGTGTGGTGCGCGCGGCCACAATGTTCACCCTCTATGCCATAGCCTCGCTGCTGCACCGTCCGCGCCTGTCGCTCAATGTGCTCTCATTTGCCGCCTTTGCCATATTGGCGGCAAACCCGCAGAGCCTTTGGGACGTGGGCTTTCAAATGTCGTTTCTCGCCGTTCTCGGCATCACCACGCTCTACCCGTATATTTACCACGCACCGGGCACACGCCACATTACACGGTGGCGCACTACAAGATGGCTTTGGGGCATGGCCGCAGTGTCGCTGTCGGCACAATTGCTCACCGCACCTCTCGTGGCATTCTATTTCGGACGGTTTTCGTGCCACTTCATCATCGCCAACATAATTGCCGTTCCATTGGCAACAGCACTCATATATTCATCACTGGCTCTGCTCGCATTCACGCCTGTGCCCATGCTGCAAGATGCCGTGGCTTGCATAGTGCAACATGTCGTGGCCGCACTCGATGCCGGCATGCAGTGGGTTGCCGGTTTGCCGGGGGCAAGCATCGAAGGCATCAGCCTCAACCTCCTACAGCTCACAATGATTTATGTCTTCATTGCCTGCATGTGTCTGTTGTGCCGCTACGCCGTGCTGACCGCAAACTCGGCACCAGGAAAGAGAGTGGGCTAACATCCACAACGGCCATCTGTCTGAGGGCCGGCTTCACACAAGTAAACAACGGCGGCGCGACAAAAGTGTCTGCCGCCACATTTAAAACATATAAAGAAAAACGAAAAAAACATGACCGACTACACACTCGCAACAAAAGGCCGACCCTCCACCCTGCCCTACCGCGTCATAGCACTCGACCTCGACGGAACCTTAACCAACCACGACAAAATCGTGACCGAAGCCACACGCAAGGCTCTTGCCGAGGCACAGGACAACGGATCTGTGGTGGTGCTCGCATCGGGAAGGCCCACATACGGCATAATACCAGTGGCCGAATGTCTCCAACTCGACCGGCGCGGCGGTTTCATCCTCGCCTACAACGGCGGCAAAATCGTGGATTGCAAAACAAAGGAAACGCTCTACTCACAATATCTGCCCGATGCGGTGCTGCCCGAAATAAACGATTATGCACACAAGAAAGGCTACGCCCTGCTCGGCTATTCGGGCAACGAGATAATCACCGAGACCCCCGACGACAAATATGTGGGCGAAGAGTCGCGCATAAACAAGATGCCTATAAGGCGTGTAAGCAACCTCTTAGAAAGCCTTGAAAAGCATCCCACCAAACTGCTTATGACGGGCGACCCAACCGAAATGGTGAAAGCCGAGGCAGAACTTGCAGCCATCCTCAGCACGAAGATGGACGTGTTCCGCTCCGCCCCGTTCTTCATCGAACTTGTGCCGAAGGGCATCGACAAGGCCCATTCACTGCAACGGTTGCTCAACCACATTCATTACACGCCTGCTGACATGATTGCATTCGGCGACGGCTACAACGACATTTCAATGTTGTGCCTTGCAGGAATGGGAGTGGCCATGGCCAATGCCGCGCCTGAGGTGCGTGCCGAAGCCGACTATGTGACACTTTCAAACGAGGAAGACGGCGTGGCGGCCGCACTCGCCCATTTCTCTGTTTCGGCAGAATGACGGCACGCCTGTGGCATCACAACCGGGAAACGACACCATATATTTACGCCAAACACATATAAGAATGCAGAAAAAACGGTTTGCAAGACCGCTTTCGTAAAATAAACCCGCATTTTTTTTGTAGTTTAAAATATTATGCCTACCTTTGCACCCGCAAACGCAACAAGTTGGTGCCATAGCTCAGTTGGTAGAGCAAAGGACTGAAAATCCTTGTGTCCCCGGTTCGATTCCTGGTGGTACCACAATCAGAAAAAGAGAGTTACACAAACGATGTAGCTCTCTTTTTTGTTAGATTTGGCTCTTCCTGTATTGGGAGTGACCCCAAAACACTTTCAATGAGCGCACCAAGAACTACCTTTCACCAGTAGACAGAAAAAACTTTAAAACAAACTACACACAGAAGCGCATGTCATTTCTCGACATCATATTCGGCCCACGGCGCAACCCTTATGACGGCACCGACTCACAAAACCGTGACAATAACAACTATGCTTTCATCGACATAGAAGTTACAAACGACGGGAAGAAGATTGCCGACATAGGAGCATTGCGGCACGACGGGGCTGTATTTCATAAGGCTTCACGCAAAGAGTTTGATGATTTTCTTGAAGGCATCGATTTCGTGTGTGGCCACAACATCATACATCACGACATCAAGTTTCTGTTTGGCAACCGACCATTGTCTTGGATACCTGTTGACACGCTTTACATGTCGCCGCTGCTCTTCCCCGAAAAGCCCTACCAC
>CAVDJG010000204.1:0-4542 GCA_963609005.1 Acidaminococcaceae bacterium | reverse complement strand
ACCGACAACATCACGTCGAATTGTTATGAAGACAATACACCGGCAGTTGAAAAACAAGGACTTAACGACCAGTTCCAGGAGGGCGACATGATGGCCAGTGCGCGCTACACTATAAGCAACAAGCCCTATAACGGATGGGGCCCCGTGGCGTCGCGAAAATCGTGCTCCGACTGCCATGCAGGACACTATTCACACGGGCATAGCCGCAACGACTTTACTCCCGAGACTGGCAACGGCTACATAGTTTCGGTCTATACACCCGAGAGTGCGGGCAGCAACAACGGACCGCTGGTTGACCAGCTCACCACATTCACCATGACAATGGCCATGGAACCGTTCAAACCACAGCTCGACCCCTCAAAAGTAACAATACAGTGGCATGACGTTACGGCAATGGAAAGCGGACTGAAAATGCAGTTCTCCGACGGCGAGAAATTCTCTCTGCGCTATCCCACGGCCACAGTTCCGGTAGAAGCGTTCAATGCCAACCCGCGTCCGGCAGCCGGTTCTTATGACGTGCGTCTCATCGTGTCGTGCAATTTTCAGGGACTTGGTCTCATCGACGCTATCGACAACTCTTCTCTTGAAGAGCAATACAAGCTTGAAGACAAGTATGGTGCTGAGCTGAACCCTGAATTTTGGGATGCATCGGCAAAGAAACTGAAAGACGATGCCTATGCGTCGGATTATTTCGGACGCAAATTTGTGAAGCGATTCAACTACGACTTGCTTGAGGGTTGCCTGCAAAACGATGTCGCATTATGGGACGAACTCAACATCCTGCGCTCGGATATATACCACATCTGTACCACGCCGGCATGGGCAAAGGCAATGTCTGAAGACAAAGACGTGATAGACTACATCCTCAAAAACGGCGAGAACTCGTTGTCGCCCGTGCATCCTTATTATTATAATGGAACGCGCGAGGGCGTCAAGGAGGCTTTGGCTTACCTGCTGTCGCCAAGTGATGACGTGAATTTGTATGACAACAAATACTATTGTTTCAAACCGGAGATGACCGATGCACAATACCACTCGTTTATGACGTGGCACCGTGGACTCGCCATTCCGCGTGCCCGCAACCTCAACGACACACGAGTTCAGCGCGGCAAAGAGTTGTTCACACAAATGGGATGCACCAACTGCCACAAGCCGTCATGGACAACTGGCGCCGACAACTACGGACGTTCGAAGATACTCGACGGCAAGAAACTCCCGCAATATGCCAACCAGAAGATTTATCCTTACTCCGATTTCATACAGCACAAGCTTTGCATGATACAGGATATACACGGTTCTTGGTGCCGAACCACACCTTTGTGGGGCCGCGGATTGTCGCTCATAAACAGCGGCCGCGAAGACCGCTTGCACGATGCCCGTGCCCGCAATGAGGTTGAGGCTATCATGTGGCACGCCTATTCAAAGAACTCGCAGGCATACGAGTCGGCTCTTAAATTCTACAATCTGAAAAAAGCCGACCGCGATGCAGTGGTGAAGTTCATACAGTCAATATAATGTTTACGGGCCGGAACATACGGGAATACGATTTTAGCCGTATTACGTTGCCGGCCGGAGAAACGTCTTGAAAGAACAGAAGGGAAACAGACTGTGCAAATGTCTGTTTCCCTTCTGGCGTTTTTATGGCTGCAAAAGCAATTCGGCAGCAGGCTGCTTTGCCTTCTCTTACTCCATTCTGCCGTATTTCATTTCCTTTCCTTCCTTGTCATACTGTTTGCGCTTGCCCACAGGAGGCTCCGTCAGTGTGATGCGCACCACTGCTGTTCGGTGCAGCGAACGGGCGATGCTTGGGTTGAATGCGTCCATGTGCTGTGGCAGAAAACGTTGGCAAATAAGCCTTAGTCCGCTGATTTTCTCTTCGTCGTCGGTCACAATCTCGGCCTTGCCCAATGCAATGGCCGACTTGTATTGCAGTGTAAAGTCGCCGTCGTCGGGGCCAACAGTGGGCGTGCAGCGGGTGACTGCCGAAAGACACACCTCTGGATGTGCCTTGATGGCCTCGATTTTCTTGCCTTCCAAAGCACAGTGGAAATACCAGCGCACGTCGTCGTCTGACGCGAGCGACAGTGGAAGACCGTATGCCCGCCCGTCGGCATCAACGAAACTCACCGTGATATAAGGTGCCTTGTGCATCAGTTCCAAAGCCCATTGGCTGTCCATTGCTCTTGATTCTTTTCTCATTTTCATATGTCGATATTCAATGTTTGTGTGAGATAAAACAATATTTTGCTATGCAGGTTTTTGCAACCCGCCTGCTTGTGCAGGCACATGTGGCAACATTACACGCATTTCAAGCGGGTGGCAAACGCCAATCAAAGATAGCAATTTTGTTTCTCATGCCAAAATGCCGAGTGTGATAATGTGTCGTTATGTGCATGATTTCAATGTTGTTTGCATAAGTTTACACAAAAACGGGAGACAGACAATCTCGTTAGTGTCTGTCTCCCGTCGTGTAGGCGTGGTGTGCATTACTGTCACATCACGGGTGTCGTGGCGTTATTTCACCAATACTTTCTTTGTAGTTCCGTCGGACATCTTGACGATGTTGATGCCCTTCTGCAGTGCCGACACCTTGATGCCGCCAATGGTGTAAATGCCGCTTATCGTAGCCGTGCCGTTGTTGGCAACGGTGTCGATGCCGCTGGCTGTCTCATATCCCTTCTTGTTTACTGCAAGAACGGTGGGGTATCGGCCATAGTTCACCGACTTGAAGGTGATTGACGACACCCTCTTTGTCTTGTCGGTTGGCAGTGTGTACTCATACAGGCGGAAATTGTAGCGCGAGTCTATTTCGTCGGTCGCGTAAGTGTCAGCGGCTGCCGTTAGTATGCGGCTGATGCCGTATACAGCCTCGTCGCCCGACGCGTAACTACTATACCAGTCGCTGGGCTGGTAGACATTGGTCTCGCTGTTGGTGCCGTCGTCGTAGGTGGCATAAACGTTCACCTTTGAACGTCCGTTGGCCGAAATCATGAGGAAATAGAGTTCCTCGCAGGCTTGCGGCGAATTGAGCGTGAGCGTGTATTCCTGGTTGTAGGTCTTCATCACGAGGGCGTTGTTGGCGGCAAAGTCGGCCACTTTAAATTCTGTTCCTGCCGCTGTCTTTATCTTGCCGGTACCGTCGGTTATGGCTCCAGTCTCCTGAACAGCGGTTGTATAGAGCACCCATCCTTGGTCGTCGAGTGTGGCATTGCTGTAGGTTGCCGACGGAGTAGCCTCTGCAATTACGTCGGCATTCCATCCGCTCACCGACACCGGACCGTTTACGGGTATTGCTTCCTTGAACTGTTCATAGGCTTCAACCTCGGCAAGTGAGGGATAGAAGTAAGCGTTGAGGTTGCAGACAATAGCCAGATACTTGGTGGTGCGGAACTCGGGGAATATATATTCGAGTTCGCTCACTTCGCCAAGGTCGGTGAATGTCTTAACTATCGTCATGTTGGTAAGGTCGTTGCCCACGGCAATGCCGATAGAGTTGTTCACGATGCCTTCCTTGTCGTTGTCGTTCACACCCTTGTTGTTTGCCGGGATGTTCACCACCACCTTCGAGATGTTCCATTCTTGGCCCTCGGGAGCTGTGAATATTGCCCAGAGGTCGTCCTTGTGTGTCGATGGGGTTTCAATCTCGTTGAGCGCCTCGGCAGTCTTGTTGCCGTCGGTGAGTGCGGTAATGTTGTATTCGTCGTAGGTGGCCTCATAGGAGTAGTCGGCCTTGTAGTGGCGCACGGTGGCTGTCGTGTTTTCAAGCACATTGGGCTGCGAGGTGGCGTCGATGGTCACGTCTACGGTGCTTTCCTTGTATGCTCCTCCGTTGTCAACTCTCACTACAACCTTGTCGGTGCCTATCTTCTTGGCTGCCGTCACCGGTATGGTGAATGTGCAGGCAGCGGCATCTTCGGTTATTTCGCCTATTGTGAGGTTGTCTGCCGACTTGGCCGTGCAACCGAATACGCTCGACCGCTCGTCGCCGTTGAAGTCGTATTTCACGGTTATGTTCTTCGTTTCGCCCACATTCATTGACATCTGTGCGGGAGTAACGCTGATTATCATGTTGTTGTCCTCTTTGCCGAACACTTCAAACTCCCAGATGCGGAGCGTGCCGTTGACATGCGGGATGAGTTTTACATAGCGTCCCTTTGTGGGGGCAATGTAGTCGGTCTTGATGCTTTCGCTTGCGCAGCCTTCGCGGTCAACCACTGTTGTCCAGTTTTCGCCGTCGTCGGAGAGCTGAATCTTGTAGGAGTCAATTTGGTCAACACCGCTCTCGGGACCTGAATTGCCGTCGAAGATGCGGAAACCGTATATGCGGAACGAACCGAGACAGTCGAATGTTGCCCAGTTGTCTGAGCTCACGTTGCACCATTTCTGGCTTGTCGAGGTGGGTTTCTCAACGCCGTCGATAATCTTTTCGGGCACCTCGGTTGAGTTGGTAGAGCCGCTGTATGCCACAACCTTCTTGTTGAGCACCACATTGGTAACGTCTTTAAGCTCGCTTTCGGTCATCACGTCAATCACGTCCTTGGC
>CAVDJG010000203.1:0-4551 GCA_963609005.1 Acidaminococcaceae bacterium | reverse complement strand
GGCTTGCGGTCGGGCCGTGCTGCCATGTCGCGGCTGTCGCGCATTTGCGAGTCGCGCTTTTTGGGTATCGAGAAGCGCACCTTGTCGCTCTCGTCGCGTCTTTCGTGATAGAGTTTCGGCAGCGGATTGGCGAGCGGTTCGTCGTATTCGTTGCGGTGGCGGAACACGTCGATGGCACAGAAAATGGCATGGCGCAGTGCGCACTCGTCAGCAATGCCCTTGCCGGCGGCTTCGAAACACGGCGTGAGCGCGGGTGCGGTGCACACAAGCGGGAGCCCTGTCACAAGCGTCACGCCGGCCTGTTGCATGAGTGTGTTGAATGCTATTGCGGCCTGATCGTCATACATTGCGAGCGTGCAGTCGAAATGGTTGAACAGTTCGCGCGCATAGAATTCATCGGGCTGATATGCTCCGAAAGCATTCACCCCGCTTTCGGCCATTTCGTCTATGGCTGGGGCTATGGCATCGCGTTCTTCCTGTCCGTTGTTGTCGTGGTTGAGTGCCAGCACGGCCACACGCGGGTTTGACAGGCGGAAATCGCGTCGCATGCTCTCGTCAATTGCCTTTATCTTTGCAGCCACGCTTTCGCGTGTGATGTTTGCCGCCACATCCTTTATGTCAAGTCCGTCGGTGGCAGTCGCTATGCGCAGCGTTTCGTTTATCATTATCGTCAAACCTTTGTTGCCCTCGCCCACGCTTGTCTCGAGATAGTCTTTGAGGTTACGGTATGAGTAGTCGTCGCTGCTTGTCGTGGCATCGTTCACCGGACATGCCACGAGCACGTCGAACAAACCACTGCGGAAATCGGTCATGGCACGGTCGAGGGCATGCAGAGCCGCAAGTCCCGATTCGCGTGTCGGTATTCCCATTTCCACTTTCACCTCGTCGTCGAAACATGCCAGCATGTTCACCCTTCCATCGTGTGCGTCTTCGGCGTTGTTTATTATGCTGAAATTGGCCTGCATGTCGAGAGCCTTGCGGTGGTAGGCTGCCACTTTGGGCGACCCGTAAATGATTGGGGTGCAAAGTTCGAGCATCTCAGGCTCGGCAAAGGTTTTAAAAATAAGTTCATATCCGATACCGTTGGTATCGCCGTGCGTTATGGCAACGCGTATTTTTCTGTCTTCCATAATTTTGTTTTAGTTGTTTTTATGGTTGTCTGACCCGCATTTGGGCCTTTTGTTTTTCTTCTTCGTAACGTTTTCCACGTCGGCACGCAGTGTGTACAGTGAAGCCTCAGCGCGCCTTATGAGGTTGCGTTTGCGCATTTCGGGTGCATAGACGAATGCCTCGGCAACTATGGTGCGTCTGCCATGCGGCATCGTTATGGCGTGCGACACAAACGGCCCGCCCATGGCATCGCCGCTCATTTCCCACAGTCCGCGCCTTATTGTCAGTTTGTGGCCGTGCCTGTAAGTGCCTGCCACGGTGGTGCTGTTGGGAGTCGTGGTCATGTGCATGACATCGGTCTCGCCCTTTATGTTGGCTTTCATCACGCTGTCGCGGTTTTCCGACGTGTAAATGCAGATGCTTGTCATACCGGTTGCCGCATTGTCTGTGAGCCACAGAAAATCCTTTCCTCTCAGGCTCGTCTGCATTGTGGGCGGCACAAGCATCCTGCATCCGAACATAAGTTCTATTGTGCGCTCTGCCTCGGGGTTGTGCTTCTTGCGCAGGCGTGCGGTTTCTACGCCCATCTCATGGCGGCACAACAACTGCACGAGAGCCTTGCCGGGAAGTTGTCGGCGCAGTGACGCTGCCGACGGAGCGCACACACGCACTATGAGTTGCGGCTCGGCATGCACGTTTTCCTCATATTTTATTGTAGTCTGAGCATATTGTCCAGGGTCGATGTCGATTTTCACGATGTTGCGTGACGTGTTGTATGCCGCATCGTTGCTGTTGCTTTTCATTTCAATCACGTCAAACATCGGCTCCACTTGCGGCAATCCTGGCATTGCAGCCGACAATACTCCGGCCACGATGTCTGTGCTGTCGCCCATTACCACCACCTCGTAGGGTGCGCCGCTGCTGCCGGGCTTTAACGACATTTTGCTGCTGCAACTGCCGGCAACAATCGCCATAACCACCATCACGGCATGCGCCGCAAGTCTTGCGAGCGTGCGGCCGTTGCCAATCTGCTGCATGTCGTGCCCTGCGGTTGTCATTCGCCGTGGTGCGGCACCGCTGCATTTTTTGCAGCTTTGCGTTTGTCTTCTATCTTTTTTGCCGTGCTCAGCAGACCGCAGGCGGCGAATATGTCCTGTCCGCGGCTTGCCCGTATCGTCGTGAACACACCGTGCGACGTGAGATAGTCGCGGAACGATTCCATGTGCCGTTCGTCGGTTCCCTGCAAGTCAACGTCGGGTATCTGGTGGAAACGTATGAGGTTGATGCGGCAGAACAGTCCGGAGAGCAGTTTCACTATTTCGCGTGCGTGTGTCATGGAGTCGTTCACGCCCTTGAACATTGTGTACTCGAACGACAGTCTGCGCTGGTGCGAGAAATCGTAGTCGCGCAGGAGGTCGATTATTTCGACTATCGACATAGCTCGCTCGGCAGGCATCAACTGTGCACGTTGCTCCGGGATGGGCGTATGCAGGCTTATTGCTAGGTGACATTCGCTCTCGTCGAGAAAACGCTTCAGCTTCTTTCTTAGCCCCACTGAGCTCACCGTTATGCGTTTGGGGCTCCATGCCAGGCCATAGTCGGCGGTGAGTATCTCGGTTGTTTTCAGCACATTGTCGAGATTGTCCATTGGTTCTCCCTGACCCATAAACACGATGTTGGTGAGGCGTTTCCACTCCGGCACCGAGTACATTTGGTTGAGTATGTCGGTCACGGTGAGGCTGCCCTCGAAGCCCTGTTTACCGGTCTGGCAGAAAAGGCAGTTCATTTTGCACCCCACCTGCGACGACACGCAGAGCGTGGCGCGGTCTTTGTCGGGAATGAACACCGTTTCGACATGCTTGCCCGACTGCGTGGGAAACAGATATTTCACCGTGCCGTCTTTCGACACCTGGCTTTCGGCAGGCGGCATGCAGCCCACCGTGTATTCGGCTTCAAGTTTCTCGCGGTTTGCTTTCGATATGTTTGTCATCTCTGAAATGTCCGAAACGTGCTGCGTGTAGAGCCATTTCGCTATCTGCCCGCCGGTGAAAGCAGGCATTCCGAGCGACTTGGCCACCTCACGCAGTTCGTAGAGCGACAGTCCGAGCAATGGTTTCTTGTTGTCTGGCATGAATGTTTTATTGATTATGCGGCCATATGGCAGTTTGCCTTCGAGCCAGTTGCAAAGTTACTAAAAAACTCGCGCAGAATGATTGTTTTACCGCGTTTTTGTGGAACTTTAAAAAAGGAACACATGGCTCCTCTTGGCAAACCTGTCATCACTTTCTATCTTGCTGAACATCGGTGTGTCTATCTCCAAATAGGCGGCAGTTTCCATAGTACCAATAGTAGTTTCCGTAGTACCAGCAGCTATTTCCGTAGTAGTTTCCGTACAACCCTCACAAGTTTCCGTAGTGGTTTCCGTAGTTTTGGCTATAGTTTCCGTAGTAATATTAGCACCACTTCCTAACGTTAGCCCAGAATTGTTTTCTGTATTTGGCGACAATTTCTTCGGAAATGCCGCCTGGTATGAATTTATGGTCTTTCTCTTTTACTCCCAACACGATTGTCCCGCCATTGGTGTTTGCCAAGGCAGAGAAAGACCGTCAAAATTCGGCTTTGGGAAAGCCTCCTGCAGCAGACTTATACTCCACTTCGGAAATCTCCTTTAATCGGAGCTTCGATTTTATTTGTTCAGCTATGTTCATAATACTTTGTTTTTTGACTGGTACCCATTTTCATTTTGACTGGTACCCAAGGGGACCAGTTATGGCAAAAACAACCTTTATATTTACTCCCAATTTAAGAATTACGACGAAAACCGGTCGAATTATTGGTCGGATTATAGCGGAAGTCATCATATTTTCGACGGAAATCCATCGTCGAATTTCGACGGACTATCATAAAAGATACCAATTTCGCCCATCTGTTTTTATCATTTCTTCCAATTTCATAGCTTTCAGCAAATCCCCCAACACTCGAAGTTGTTGCTCTTCCGTTTTGTTTTGAGGCATGACGTCTTTGAGGTATTCATAGATACTGTCACGCTTTGCGCCATCCTTGCCAGCATTCTTGAGAAATTGAAGAATCATCTGGCGCAGTTTTTCCTTACCCAATCCTTTCCACTTGATGTAAGTCACTGATTGATAAATATTCTCAGTAACCGCCACCGTTACATATTTCTGCAATCTACTATTGGGTTTGTCGGGAATAGTCATAACAATCTTTGTTCCCAAAATGTCATCAATGTATTTAGCCTTAACCTTCTTCTTGCTGGCAACGCCTAAGAAGTTGGCTATTTCTCGTAGGGATTTCGGCTCTGAGCAAAACTCTAATATTCTCTCCTGCAACGTCAACACATTCGGTCCGAAAGGTCGATATTCGCAGTTTTGACTGGTACCCGACTGGTACCCATTCGACGTTTGACTGGTACCCCTGAAC
>CAVDJG010000202.1:0-4556 GCA_963609005.1 Acidaminococcaceae bacterium | reverse complement strand
GATTTTTCTTTGCAGCCAGTGCGTAATGTCATTTCATGTCGTGCATTGCAAAGCGTTGATCGGCAAGCTTTTCATATTTTGTCCCTTGGCGACCGTAGTTGGCATAGGGGTAGATGCTTATTCCGCCGCGCGGAGTGAACAGTCCGGTCACCTCTATATATTTAGGGTCCATGAGTTTTATGAGGTCTTTCATTATGGTGTTGACACAATCCTCATGAAAGTCGCCGTGGTTGCGGAAACTGAAAAGATAGAGTTTGAGGCTTTTGCTTTCCACCATTTTCACGTCGGGAATGTAGCTGATGCGTATCTCGGCAAAATCGGGTTGCCCGGTGATGGGGCACAGCGATGTGAATTCGGGGCAATTAAACCTCACCCAGTAATCGTTGTCCTGGTGCTTGTTTACAAAGGTTTCGAGCACCTCGGGGGCATAGTCGTCGCGGTATATGGTTTTTGCGCCGAGAGCCTGCAAGCCCTCGGCTTTTCTGTTTTCTGAATTGTAGCTCATGTTATGGTGTCGTTTTGTTATACGTTGAAAATCTTCCACACGCTATAGCTCACGCCATTGTCGTAGGCATCTTCGCCTTCGTGCCGCTTCGTTGCCTTTACCACGCGTATGGTTATTGGGAGTGCCACCACTTCATAGAGTGTCTTCAGCACTATCTGCGCGAGCATTAGCATGGGCAGCTCACGCAAGGGGACAACTCCTCCGAGGGCGAGCGGAAAGAAAATGAGCGAGTCGGCTGTCTCGCCGTAGACAGTGCTCAGAATGGCACGCAACGAGAAGTGCTTTCCGCCGGAGCTTATCTTCATGCGGCTCATGACGTAGGCATTGATGAACGACCCTACGAGAAAGGCCACGAAAGAGGCAAGGGCTATGCGTGGAGCAAGACCGAATATGGCGTGGAAACCGGCATCGTTGTCCCAATAGGGGGCAGCGGGCAGCATGTCGGCAATGGCTCCGAAAGCCACGAAAAGGAAATTCATGGCAAAGCCGGCCCATATCAAGAGCCTTGCCTTGCGGTATCCCCACACTTCGCACACGCAGTCGTTGATGATGTAAGACACGGGAAATACAATCAATCCGCCGGTTATGCACACTGAGCCTATGGCTATCTGCTTTGTTTCAAGCACGTTTGCCGTGATGAGGCAAACGCAGAAGAGTATGCTGAAAAGCAGAAACAGCACACTCACGTTTTGTCTGTTTTTATTGTTCATTTCTTGTTTTTAAAGAGGTTTGACAAGCACTCTGATGTGAAATGTTTGCGCATGCCATAGCCGGATGCGCGCTTTTTCCGCTGCAAAGTTACGCAAAATTCTTCACACTGCAATGTTTTTCTTGCTCACACTTTGCCCTTTTGCCCAGTTGTAGCTTCTTGCGCAACGTGTGTGGCGCGTATGCTGCACATGCGTGCGGCATACGCCGTGTGTGCGTGCAGCATCTGCCGTACACCGTCTGGCGCGGCACTATTTCCTTGCAGGGAATTTGCCGTTTGCCTGTTTTTTTCTTAATTTTGCATGAGTAAGAAAAACGTTTTGCAGAAAAAAGGAGAATGCATTTATGACAATTGACGACAATACTGGCCTTGTGCTTGAAGGTGGCGGAATGCGCGGCGTGTTTACAAGTGGAGTGCTCGACGCTTTCATGAAGCACGGATTGTATTTTCATTATGTCGTGGCTGTGTCGGCAGGGGCGTGCAACGGCATGTCGTATATGAGCCACCAGCCGCGCCGTGCGCGCGTTTCAAACATCGACTATCTTGCACGCTACGACTACATCGGGTTGCGGCATCTTGTCACTCAGGGATGCATTTTCGACACAAAACTGCTTTACGACAAGTTTCCCAACGAGTTTATACCCTTCGATTTCGACACGTTTTTCAACAACCCCGACACGTTTGAAATGGTCACAACCAACTGCCTCACGGGCCATGCCGAATATTTGCAGGAACGCAGCGACCGGCAGCGTGCGCTCGATGTGGTGCGTGCATCGAGCAGTTTGCCTTATGTGAGCAAAATAGTGTGGGTGGACGGTGTGCCGATGCTCGACGGCGGCATCGTTGACAGCATTCCGGTGATGCGCGCCATGGAGACGGGACACAGCAAAAACGTGGTGATACTCACGCGCAACCGTGGCTACCGCAGCACCGGGCACGACCACAAGCTGCCCAAATTTGTCTACCGCAAATATCCGCGTCTGCGCGTGTTGCTCAGTCGCCGCCTTGCAGCCTACGACCGCCAACTCGACCTCGTGGAACGGCTTGAGGCGTCGGGACAGATTATATGCATACGCCCCGAACGCCCTATGGAGGTCACAAGGATGGAGAAAAATACCGAACGGCTTGAACGTCTTTACGAGGAGGGGTTTGCGTTGGGCGAGAAATTCTGCGCACAATATTGGCCTTCGAAATGATGCGGTAGTCGGCTTCGGCCGTTGGACTGATGCCCATTTCCTTGTAGACGAGATTGCCCGGGCCCACTTCGCGTAGGCATTTCCTTTTAGTTTCGGCTGCAATGTCTTTGGGGACGGGCATCTTCGAGGCTGCAATCCATTGTTTTCCGTAATACATGCTTATGCCGCGGTTTACCCAGTAGCCGCGATATACGGTTATGTCGTTGAACGCATCTGACGGTATCTTCACCGTGGAGGGCGGAAGCACCGCTGTGGCCGCAGGCTCAGCAAGCTTGCGCTCGCGCATTGTCATCTCGCGGTCGTAGGTTGCGGCCGTTCCCTTGCGTATCAATCTGGCCGCCTTGCTGCTTGCCGAAATCTTCAATATGGCCGACGACACGAGCAACACGGCAAACAACGGCAACGCCAATCGGCGGTAGCGCGACATGCGTTGGCGCATTATTGAGCATATCGCGAGTGCGTGGCTGCTGAGCATGCCGCCCTGAGCCCGGCGGTGTTGTGCCGCTCCTGCAAGATAGAAAATGTTGAAAGCTATGAGCCAGCACATGTTGTAGGTGTAGATGTTCTGCATGCGTCCTGGCCCTTTGATGCCGAGGGCGTAGCACACGGGAAACACAAACACGAAATAAAGGCACAACGATGCGGTGAGCACCAACCACGGATGGCCGAAGGAAAAACGGCTGCGCCGTGCCATTTTTGCGAGCGTCGGCGTTATGGCGGCAAAGAGCAGCAGCATTATGGGGTTGGCGCTTTGGGCCATGAATTCCGTGCCCTTGCCTATGGCCATGAATGCTGCCATGACGGGATTAACGGAGTGTGGCTCGGCAATGCGGCGGAACTCGTTGCCCGGGGCAAGCACACTTGGGAGAAAGGCCAGGCAGTAGACGGCGAAAACCGCGAAAAAGAGGCGCGGTATGCGTTTGCCTTGCAGCCGCATTGCAACTATGGTGAAGAGCAAGATGGCCGGTATGGCAAGTCCGGTGGAGAAATTTCCGCCTGCGAGGAATATTGTCAATGGCATTGCAACCGCTGCCGTTGCAATGCGTTTTATGCCGCAGGTGGTGGCATGCACAGCAAGGGTTGCAGCGAGAACGAGCATCACCGAATAGTAGAAAGTGTAGTAAACAGCCCCGTTGAACCAAAAGAAAGCGTCGTAGAACGATGCGACAAACTGCATGCTGATCATCGTTATGACGGTTGTTGCCAACATGGCTTCGGATGTGCGGGCCTTCATAATGCGGCGCATCATGGTTATGCCGAAGGTGTAGGATGCCGCAATGTATGAACCGGCAAGAATGAACGGCGTGAGCCAGTAGTGGCCGAATGCTCCCGGTTGCAGGGCCATGGTGAAGCATGCCGTGTAGGTGCCTTGCCAATTGTGGTACATGTTGACGGCTACATCAAACGCCGCTTTTATCACGGCTGCGAGCGAATGTGTGCGAAGCCATGCCTGGTGTGTTGATGCGGCAAACACATAATCGTCGGCCATGGGGTGCAGATAGTGGCTCATTGCGAGCAACGGAATTAGTGAGAGTGCCAGTGCCGCCACCGCGATCACTGCCATGCGTGTTGTAATTTTGTTGTTCATCATACCATATATTGTTCTCTCCTGTAATGTGGAGTTGTCCTGAAAATTGTTTCCTGAAAGTGTTATTGTTTGTTAAAGAGCTATCCTTGTTGATGTGAACCGCTAAGGAGAATCTCGGCAGAGTGTGCTCTGCCGGGATTCGTGCGGTTTGCTTAAAGTAGTGAAGTCTTGTTGTTGACGGTTGGCACTGGTAGTGCCGGTGCGGCTATTGTGCCGTTTTCTTTTCGCAGACGAACTTTCCGTTATGGTCAACGGCGTATTTCTCGCCTGTCATGCCGTTTCTCACCGAAACGATGAACTGGTTGGGGGTAGCTTCCAACTCAATGTTGCTGCCCTTCGGCAATGATGCATAGTCGGCCTCGGTGAGCCCGAGGTCGTCGAGCGTGCAAGCGTATCTGCCGTTTTTTGAGCGGCTGTCGAGCTGGGCATAGAACATGGCCCACAGCATTTTGTAGGCATTCATGTCGTAAGGACACTTGAAATCGTCGGTGCTGCTGCCCACTGCCTTATCTGAGAACTGCACGAAGCCCCATTGGTTGGGCATGTGCATGTCAACTT
>CAVDJG010000201.1:0-4589 GCA_963609005.1 Acidaminococcaceae bacterium | reverse complement strand
TGCGCTATATTATATCGTCCCTACGGGACTTGTTGTTTGCAATGTTTTTACCGGATACCAATAGTTTTTTATACGGCGGGCGGCACGACAAGGGCTTCGTCCGACTCGATTCTGCGGCTTTACTGTGGAAAAGAAAGCCTTGCAAACAGCCTTACTGCATAAGCAACATGTGCGTGCGGCATACGCAACACGCATGCGCGGCAAACGCCATACGCCCCGAAACAACCATTGTTTCATAGCAAAAACCTCACAGGCGGCAACGCTGACACGCCCCTCTTAGAGTAGAACCGAGCCTACATCGAGCGGCAAACGATATTGCCAATTCACGGTTTCACCCTTTCTACGGCTGCCTGCAAACGGGCAACAGGCATAAACATCAGGCCCGAAAACCAACCAATCTATTTTGTCTTGGGCACGAATGTTTCCCAAGTCTGGTCGTCATAAAAAATGCGTATTTCGGTTATAGAGCGTTGTGGGCGGTCAATATTTTTTACTATTACACTATTTACATTACCAGATCGCGATCCTGACTTAGCCACGACCTGATTTGACCCGCCTGAAACGTTTCCGCCGGCACTGACAGTATCGGCTGCCGGATCGGCCATGAAGTCAAACGACGGTTCTATTTCGGCATACGAACCCGTGCCGCTGCCTTCAGCATCACCGTCGGCAGCATTGCCAGAAATGCATTCTCCGCCATTTGCACTTGCCAACATCGGCTCCTTGCCAAACAGCAGCCAGTCGGTTGACACCTCTGGAAACCGGCTCTTCACCGCATCGACGATGGACAAGGTGGGGCGGGTGCGTCCACGGAAAATACTGCTCAACGTGGCAGGAGCTATGTTGATGTATTCGGAGAACTCCTGCTGTGTCATGTGACGGCTGTCCATGAGTTGTTTTATTCTGTCTTTCATAACTGCCTTGCTAAATTTGCGCGCTATTCAAGCGCATTCTTACTGATTTACAAAATTAATGTGTTTTTTTGAGATGTGCAACATATGTATAGCCGAATTTGTGTTTACAAATTAAGATTATAATTCTTGAATGCACAATTATATCAGCGAAAACAACCGACAGGCAATTCGTGTTTACATATCAATATTATTGAAATCAATATTGCCATATATTCCACTTTAATCAAAAACACACAATTATCTTATTTTTATATGATTACATTATCAATATACATAGCATCTACTAGCCCGCGCAGCTGAATTTAGACGATTTTTACATATATTGTGCTCTTTAAAATTATCCAATCGGTGTAAAACATTTGAAATCAATTATATAATACCGTACAATACTTTTTGGATAATCATAAATACACGTTTGTGTATTTACAAATGTATGATTTTGTATTGCAAATTCGCAATTTAAGAATATTCCAAATATAGATTAAAAAACATAAATCAGATGTATTTTTCGAAACAAAATCACGTTGTATACATTTATAAATACAGAATTTTAAATGTTAATGTTTTTGAATTGTAAATAATTCAAGTCCCAAACATGCGAAAACAACCCATTTTCAAGAATTACGCATCAGGAGTTTTGTAGCTTGAAATGTTGCTATTCTCAGAGGGTAGAAAAAAGCCTAAACCTCCGAAAGCAAGAGATTTAGGCCAAAAATATGGGTCGCCGGGCTTCAGCGAAATAGAAAAACGAGAAGCCCCAAATGCATGTTTTCAGTGCAAAATAAAGAAGATTAGCTCCTTCACGAGGTCGCTCGTGTCGGTATTCGGGTTGTCAATGCCCTTGCTTTTGGCATCAATTTCTCTTATTTTAGATATTATCTGCAGAGTCTTCATGGCAGTGTAGTTTCTCATGCCCACCATATAGTCCTTCACCGACCATACACTCCTCGCCTCCATGTAGGCAGCAAGGGCTTTCTCGTCGGTTCTGTCGGGAGCATAGAAAGCCACCATCAGGCTCTGAAAATAATTGAACAGCAACGGAAGGTAGGAATAAACAGATGCCGCCTTCGGGTTCTTGTCAAAATAATTTACTATTTGGTTGGCCTTGAACACATCCTTGTTCACGATGGCATTGCGCAGTTCAAACACATTGAAATCCTTGCTCACCCCCACTTGGCGTTCCACCATTTCAGGGGTTATACGCCGGTCGCCGTCTTTGGGTATCGAGATCATCACCTTGTCGAGTTCAGACACGAGCCTTGCTATGTCGGCCCCTACACACTCGGCCACCATGGCCGCCGCCTTCTTCTCGATTGCTGCACCGCGCATTTTTATATAGTTTTCGATGAATGCGGGCAGCTCATAGTCTTTCTTCTTCTTGCTCTCATACACCACTCCGGCCACTTCGGCCTTCGCCACTACTTTTTTGCGTCGGTCAACGCTCCCGTTCTTGTGGCAGAGAACGAGAATCGTAGATTTCACCGGACGGTCGAGATATTTCTCCAAAGCATCCCAAGAGCGGAAATTCTGTGCCTCCTTTACCACTATGACACGATATTGCGAGGGCATCACGGGATATTCTCTTGCCATATCGGCCACCTGTGCCGGCGTAACGTCCGACCCGAACACCACGGTCTGGTTGAAGTCGCGCTCCTCGGCCGGCAGCACATTGTCGGCAATATAGTCTGAAATCTTGTCTATGAAAAAAGCCTCCTCGCCCATCAGAAGATAAACCGGACTGTAATTTCCAGCTTTCAAATCCTTCATTATCGACTCATAGGTGGCCAATGTCTTCTTTTCTGCCATACAGGTTGTGTTATCTTTACTTTGTGGCTACACGGCAAAACTGCGGAATGCCGGCTTTGCATTGTCGCCAAAATGCACTAACTTTGCATAAGCAAAGATAATAAAATGATTCGATTAAATCTTCCCTCATTCGAAATAAAGTTGTCGGGCACGCCACAACGCCCCTCGATATTCGATGTGCTAAGACGCAAATATGTAGCACTCACGCCCGAAGAGTGGGTGCGGCAGCATTTCGTGCATTATCTCACCGAGCACAAGGGCTATCCGGCTGCGCTTCTCGCCAACGAGGTGGGACTGAAAATCGGCAACAAACAGATGCGTGCCGACAGCGTGCTTTACTCACGCGACCTCACACCGAGGATGATTATCGAATACAAGGCGCCCGACATACAGATAACGCAGAAGACGTTTGACCAGATAACGTCCTACAATATGCTGCTCCATGTAGACTATCTCGTAGTGAGCAACGGCATAAGCCACTACTGCTGCAAGACCGACTATGACGCCCGTTCATATACTTTTCTGAAAGACATACCCGACTACTGCGACCTGTAACGATGCCACATCGTTATATATACGCACACGCGCATACAATTATAAAAAAGCGGTTTTCCCTGAAAAACCTTGCGTGCGGCAAAGACGCACGAACTATTTTTCGTAAATTTGCGACGATACTAAAAACCTAAAACAATTCATATGTACACAACATTACTGCCAGAAGCCTTGCTGGCCACCGCGCTTGCAGCATTTGCAACGCCTGCCACGGCACAAAACGCCAATGTGGCATACCAAGACAAGAACGTGCGCTTCACGGTAATTACCGACGGAGCCGTGCGAATGGAATATGCACCCGACGGAGAATTCTTCAATGACAGTTCGTTCGTGGCCGTGGTGCGCAACTATCCGGCTTGCCAATACAAAGTGAAGGACGGAAAGAAAACGGTGGAGATAACCACCGACCGTTTCCGACTCACCTATGCAAAAGGCACGGGAAAATTCACACCGTCAAACCTTTCAATAACCTCGGCAAAAGGGAAAGGCTCGGTGCCGTTCAGTTGGACGCCCGGAACCGCCGACACCAAAAACCTTAAAGGCACCTACCGCACGCTCGACGGATTTGACGGCGACACGCATCCCGAAGCGGGAAAGATGCCGATAGAGGACGGGCTGCTATCGCGCAGCGGATGGACACTCATCGACGACTCGCAAGGCTATGCCTTCGACCACTCCGACTGGCCGTGGGTGGCACACCGGCACAACGAGGGAAAAACGCAGGACTGGTATTTCCTGGCCTACGGATACGACTATAAGAAGGCGCTGAAAGACTACACCACATTCGCCGGAAAAGTGCCTCTGCCGCCGCGTTTCGCCTTTGGCTACTGGTGGTCGCGCTATTGGGCATACAGCGACAACGAACTGCGGCGCAACGTGGACAACTTCCACAGCTACAACATTCCGCTCGACGTGCTCGTAATCGACATGGACTGGCACTACACCGAACCGGGAAAAGGCGGGTGGACAGGCTACACTTGGAACAGACGTCTGTTTCCCGACCCGAAAGGAATACTAAAATGGATTGGCGACAACGAGCTCGAGAAAACCATTAACCTGCATCCTGCCGACGGAATAAAGCACTACGAAGAGCACTATGCCGACATGGCGCGGTGGATGGGGATGAATCCCGACGAGCAAAAAGACATACCTTGGAACTCATCAAGCAAACGGTTTATGCAGGGTTGGTATGAAACCCAGCTGCGGCCTATGGAAAAAGACGGCATCGATTTCTGGTGGCTCGACTGGCAACAGTGGAACAACGACAAAGAGTTTCCGCACCTCAGCAACGTGTGGTGGATAAACTACACCACATTC
>CAVDJG010000200.1:0-4609 GCA_963609005.1 Acidaminococcaceae bacterium | reverse complement strand
GTGCGTCAAACTTCGCTAAGAACAACCGTTGGGGTTACTTCCCGTCGGTAGCCGTTGGATGGCGTTTCACCGAAGAGGATTTTATGAAGAATTTTGACGTGCTCTCCAACGGTAAGCTGCGCGTGAGCTGGGGACAAACCGGTAACTCTAACATTGGCAACCGTGCCGTGAGCTATTACAGCACAGGCTACGACTATGCCTTCGGCGGCACAATGACCACGGGTGTGTATCTCGCCCAGCTCGGCAATCCCGATCTGAAGTGGGAAACTACCACTGAGTGGAACTTCGGTCTCGACCTCGGTTTCTTCAACAACCGACTCAACATCACTGCCGAGTATTACCGCAAGACTGTAAGCGACCTGCTCAGTACGCGTGCACTGCTCTCTTTCCAGGAGGTGAAATCGATAGCAGCAAACATTGGAAAGACTCAGAGCCAGGGATTTGAGCTTACGATCAACTCGGTGAACGTGAATACGGCCAAGTTCAACTGGTCAACCGACTTCACATTCTCGTTCTACCGCGACAAGTGGAAGGAGCGCGACGCCAACTGGAAGCCGACGGCTTACTCACAGTATAACTCGCCCATACGCTACTTGGCTGGCTATGTGTCTGACGGGCTTATACAGGCGGGCGAGACCGTTGACTGGATGCCAGGTTCGCTTCCCGGACAGGTGAAACTGAAAGATATCAACGGCTACGTGTACAACGAAGACGGAAGCGTGAAGGTGGACGAGCACGGAATACCCTTGAAGACCGGCAAGCCCGACGGCAAGCTCGACGATGCCGACAAGGTGATTTACGGCAGCTCCGACCCGGGCTATCTCGTGGGTTTGAACAACACGATACGATGGGGCAACTTCGACTTCAACATTTATTTCTACGGTCAGTTCAACGTGCTCAACACCGGAAGCTACAAAGACCTCTGGCTTACAGGCGAAACTGCCAACGTGAAGAACCTCTACCGTGGCTACAACATGCCTACAAGTGCCAAAGAGGTGTGGAGTTCAGACAACCAGACGGCAACACGCCCGGGCTATTTCCAGGCAGAAAGCTCATACGGCGTAGGCGACTACTTCCTGCAGAAGAGCTGGTTTGTGCGCTGCCGCAACATCACGCTCGGCTACACCATCCCGACAGCAACGCTGCACGGCGCGTTGTCAAGCGTGCGTGTCTATGCCGACATCAACAACCCGTTCATGTTCTCCCCGTATAAGGGACTCGACCTTGAAACCGACAACAACTCGTGGGCTTATCCTAACGTGAGAAGCTTCAGTATCGGTGTTGACATCACATTCTAAACCTAAACAGAAAAAATATTATGAAGATTATAAAGACATTAGTTGCAACCTTGATGTTGATTGGCTCAACAGTGTCATGCACCAATTTGACATCGGAGATGTACGACACAATCAACACGGGAATATTCCCCAAGACAGCCGAGGACGCCAAATCCTTGGTAACAGCGTCGGCCTACGGTCCGTTCCGTGCTTGCTGGTGGAGCGGACTTTACCAGTCGGGTTCTGGCGGCATACAGGTGTACACCGAGATGACAACTGATATTGGCGACTGCCAGTGGGACGACCCGTTGTGGAACGACCTGCGCAAGGTTAACTTCACGTCAAACTCGTCGGGCATCGTTTCCTACCAACAGTACATCAATTTCATAAGCAAGATGACGCTGACATTCGACCGCATAGCCAGCGTCAGCATGGACGAGGACGAGAAGACACGCCTCAACGGCGAACTGCATTGCGGCCGCGGATGGCTCGCCTATGTGCTCTACGATCTCTACGGACCTATTCAGGTGGCTACAACCGAGCAGCTTAACGACCCGCTCAACGACGACCCGGCTCCTCGACTGTCGCAGGAGGCTATGGTGAAATTCATTGAGGATGACCTGAAAGCTGCCATAGAGGTGCTTCCGGCACGCTATGACAAGAGCGACGCCAACTACGGACGCTTCACGCGCGGACTGGCCTACACTGTGCTCATGAAACTGTATATGCACGAGAAGGAGTGGCAGAAAGCAGCCGACTGCGGCAAGGAGTTGGCAAAGGCAGAATATGGCCTCGGCCTGATGGACCACTACAAGGACATATTCACTCTTGAAAACGAAGGCAACAAGGAGGCCATTTGGTCGTGCATATGCGACGCGAGCGAGAACGCGCAGATGTGGCTTGCCCATGTATTGTCGAGCCCGTATCCTACAAAGAACGAGAACATTCAGAAGTGGGGAGGCTACCGTGTGCTGTGGAACTTCTACCACACCTTCGATCAGGCCGATGAGCGTCTGCAGGTTCTTGTGGGCGATTTCGAGGGAACCGACGGCCACCACTACACCGAAGAAGCTCCTGGATCGGTGCTCTTGAAGGGTGCGTTGCCAATCAAGTATGGCGAGGATCCCAACGCTACAGGTGAGGAAAGCCAGATTGACTGGATTGTGTTCCGCTATGCCGATGTGCTCACGCTGCGTGCCGAGGCATTGGCACGAGCCAACAATGCAGTGACACAGGAAGCAGTTGATTGCTTGAACGCCGTTCACAAGCGTGCCGGTCTGCCGGCATACCAGTTGTCCGACTTCGCCAGTCTCGACGATTTCCTCGACAAGGTGCTGCTTGAACGCGGCCACGAACTCTGGTTTGAGGGCGCACGCCGCACCGACCTCATACGCTACGGCAGATACATTGAGTATGCCAAGACGTATAAAGGTTCGACAACAGCCAAAGACTACATGACATTGATGCCGTTGCCACAGACCGTAATCGACGAGAGCAAGGGCAAAATAGCACAGAATCCCGGTTATTGATGAATAAGCGTGCATGAAAAAATTGATGGAGAGCGTAAAAACTCTCCATTAATTTTATTGCAGCAGAAATAATGGCTAACTTTACGATTGTTCTTTAACAGACTTACAAAACCCTGAACAACCTACACACATGAAATCAAATACCAATATCGTTGGCTTGTCATTGCTTGGCACTCTGCTTTTTGGTGCAGTCGCGGTAGCCGATGCGCAGACCATACATATGCGTAGTGCCGATTGGGACTGCCAGATAGCTACCGACGGGCATATTGAGCGTATTGTCTACAAAAGCAAGGCCGGCAACGACACAATACCGTTTTTTAGCGGGCGCGGCAAACCCGGTCCGGCTTTTTATGTGAATAGCGGCAATGAGGATGTGGTGACAACGTGGCATCCTGACGGTGAACTGACGTTTCAGACAACCGTTGACGGCATAAACTGCGAGTTGCAGTATGTAAAATGGCATGGCATGCCTGCCATTCGCGTGACCATGCGCAACCGCAGCCATACGCCGTTTCAGCCGGTAAAGGCAGGACTGAAGATGGGCGTTGACACCTATATGGAGAAATTTCCGGAATGGAATCACAAGTATTTTCCGACACTCATGCGCAACGAGCGCACCCATTTCTATGGCTACATGCAGACACCTGGCGGCAATGTGCTCGGCATCGTGTCGCCAGACGCAGTGGCTTCATGGAGCGTTGACTACAATTTGGGCTATCAAGACCCGGCTCCTTTCTGGTTTATGGGGCATCGCATAGAATCGCTCAACATCGACCTGATGAACGCGCTGCCGTTGCCCGACCATAATCCGCAGAACCTTTGGCAGTTGAAAGACGGCGAGTCGCGGTCGTGGACGATAGCCTTCGTCAACATAAAGTCGCTCGACAGCTTTGAGAGCACAGTCAGCGAGCGCGCCGGAATGCCTATGATAGAAATGAACAACACCGCATGTGCGGCCGACGGAAAGGTTAACTTTGTGGTGTATGGATCGAAGCCTGATGTAAAGGTTGCCGGAGCAGACGGCAAGCCGCTGGCCTTGACATATAAAAAGGACGGTCGGCGGAATGTATATTCGTGCGTCTTGTCGGCACAGGGACTATATAATGTAACCGTGAACGACAGTGGACGCACTGCAACAGGTGTGCTTGTGCGCCCGAAGGCGTGGCAGTGGGCTATGGAACGGGCCCGTGAGGGAGCATGGAAATATCATCAGAAGGCAACGTCGCACATTGAAAGTTGGTATGGATTCCACTCGTCGTTCATTGCCGCAAAGTATTTCCGCAACGCGCCCCTTGACAAAAAACTGCGCAACCGCTTCGATTATCTCTACACTTTGCTGCACGACACGGTGCGCGTGGAGCCTAAATACCACAAGGCACGCATACAGAACACATCGGGAACGATAGGTATGCTTGTTGACAAGTATGAGGCTTACGGCGACATCAACGACCTGCGGCATGCGTCGCAGCTTGCCGACTGGCTCATAAACAACAACCAGCGCAAGGACGGGGCCTATGTAAGCTACAACACAGTGTACACGAGTGTAATTTATGTAGCAAAGAGTATTCTTGAATTGTCGCTTGTTGAGAAGCGGCTCGGAGCCAATAACCAGTTCTGGGCAAGCAAGGCCGAGGAGCATTACGCGTCGGCAAAGCGTGCCATCGACCAACTTGTAGACTCTGACGGCGACTTTCAAACTGAGGGCGAACTTACGTTTGAGGACGGCATGATATCCTGCTCGGCATTGCAGATAGGCATGCTTGGCCTCATGCAGAACGACGCTGCCGCAAGGAAGCACTACAC
>CAVDJG010000199.1:0-4627 GCA_963609005.1 Acidaminococcaceae bacterium | reverse complement strand
TTGAATATCGTAAAGCAACAAAACTGAAACGTTGGGGACACATGGCAAAAACGTTCACACGCCTTGGCAAGCAGATTGCCATCGCGGTTAAGGCTGGTGGGCCCGAACCGGAAAACAATCCGACATTGCGTTCAATCATCGCCACTTGCAAGCGTGAAAACATGCCGAAGGACAACATTGAGCGAGCAATCAAGAATGCAATGGGAAAAGACCAGAGTGAATACAAGGAAGTTACATATGAAGGCTATGGCCCTCATGGAATAGCCGTGTTTGTAGACACTTTGACAGACAATACGACAAGAACTGTTGCTGACGTGCGGTCTGTATTCAACAAATTCAGTGGCACATTGGGCACGACCGGGTCGTTGTCGTACCTGTTCGACCACAAGTGCGTGTTCACATTCAAGAAAAAGGACGATGTGGACATGGATGAGTTGATACTTGAACTTATCGACTTCAATGTGGAAGACGAGTATGATGTAGACGATGAGGAAGGTACCATCACCATTTACGGCGACGATACGAAATGCTATGCACAAATACAGAAATTCCTGGAGGAAAAAGGATTTGAGGATATAGGTGGCGAATTTACATATATGCCCAACGACCTTAAAGATCTTTCAGGCGACGACCGCGCCACCATTGACAAGATGGTTGAGAAACTCGAGGACTTTGATGATGTGCAGAATGTTTACACTAACATGAAACCGGCTGAATAAGCGGAAACTGTTGAAAACATGAAACAATAATGTGGTACGGGATAAGCCGGTAAAGCTTGCTCTTGTGCCACTTTTTTGATTTTTCACGTTATAGATAGCATAGGAATAGACAGCCGACAATATGTCGGATGTGATGAATAGAAATGACGGTATGAGCATTTAATGTCGCATTTCAAATTATAAACAATAATATGCATTCAAATTTCGCTTTATATGCTTTTTGCATCTTGGCAATCGTTATTGGGGTGGTTGCAGTAAAAAAAATTACAGGATGTGTAGTTAAGTTGCTGCTTTGCGTGGCTACGGCCATTATCATAGGCGTTGTATATTTCCTTTATTTCAGGTGACATGCAGTTGATTGTGGATAGCGGAAGCACCAAGACCGACTGGTGTTTTGTGGGTGATGACGGGCACACGGCAGTTGTCCATACTTTGGGCATAAATCCTTCAACACAAACTTCGTCAGACATTGACGGCATGTTGCAAACGGAATTGTGCAAGCAGATTGCCGAGAATAGCATTTGTTTGGACTCTTTGACGAAAATATGTTTTTATGGAGCCGGTTGCACGGTTTCGGCATCAGCGCTTGTAGAAAGTTGTCTGGAGAATGTTTTCGGTAGCGGCATCAGCATATCGGTAGGGAGCGACATGCTTGGAGCTGCGAGGGCTCTTTGTGGAAACAAGCATGGTGTGGCCTGTATCTTAGGCACGGGAGCAAATTCCTGTGTGTATGACGGAAACAAAATCATAGCACAGACCCCTGCATTGGGATATATCCTTGGTGATGAAGGGAGTGGGGCAGTGCTTGGCCGGTTGTTTGTCAATGCAATGTTTAAAGGCCGCTTGCCAGAATGGCTGCGGGACAAATTCCAGAAAGAATACAATCTTACGGTGTCTGACATTATATATAATGTATATAAGAAACCTTCGGCAAACCGATTCCTCGCTTCTTTTGCAAAGTTTATAAAAGATAACATCGGTTGTGAAAGTCTGGAAAAAATTGTGGTTGATAATTTCTGCGATTTCATAAAGAACAACATCGAGGCATATGGCATGCGTGAAAAGAAGATAAATGCAGTTGGGAGTATCGCTTATTTCTTTAAAGAACAACTTTGTGTTGCAGCAGGGAAATTTGGATATGAGATAGGGCTTGTTGAGAGAAGTCCTTTGGAGAAACTCGTGAAATTTCATCAGAAATATGATTGTTAGCGTGAACAGTGAAAAATGTAAAGCCGAGTTTGCAAATTTGCTATAAAAAATTTGGATTATCACAAAATACAGATTATCTTTGCAGTAACAAAATAAATATTTTGGAAAGTGCAGTAAAGTTTTTGAAACGGCAACGGCTGGTTGTCGTTGAACACTTCACTTTTTGTGTGTAAATGATTATAATTAACAATAGACCTAATTGACTATGAACGAAAAAAGAGTTTATACTTTTGGCAATGGAAAGGCTGAGGGTAAGGCGGACATGAGAAATCTGCTTGGCGGCAAGGGCGCAAATCTTGCCGAGATGAACCTTATCGGCGTGCCAGTTCCTCCGGGATTTACAATCACGACAGATGTGTGCAACGAATACTTTGAAAAAGGTAAGGACGAAGTGGTTGCATTGCTGACTGAGGATGTCGAGAATTCTGTACGTCACATCGAGACGCTTATGAACAGTAAGTTCGGGGATGCAGAAAATCCTCTTCTCGTTTCCGTCCGTTCAGGAGCCCGTGCCTCAATGCCCGGCATGATGGATACCATCCTTAATCTTGGTCTCAATGATACTGTGGTGGAAGGTCTTGCCAGAAAAACCGGCAACGAGCGTTTCGCCTATGACAGCTATCGTCGTTTTGTGCAGATGTATGGCGATGTGGTGCTCGGTATGAAACCGGTGAACAAGGAAGACATCGACCCGTTTGAAGCTATTATACAGCAAGTGAAAGCTCAGCGCGGCATTAAGTTGGACAACGAACTTAGTGTGGATGAACTCAAACAACTTGTAAAACTTTTCAAGGAGGCTATCAAGAACCAGACAGGCAAAGATTTCCCAGACGATCCTATGGAACAGTTGTGGGGCGCTATCTGTGCTGTGTTTGACAGCTGGATGAACGAGAGAGCAATCCTCTATCGTAAGATGGAAGGTATTCCGGCAGAGTGGGGTACAGCAGTAAGCGTGATGGCCATGGTGTTTGGAAATATGGGCAACACTTCGGCTACTGGCGTATGTTTCAGCCGTGATGCAGCAACAGGCGAAAACCGCTTCAATGGCGAGTATCTGGTAAATGCTCAGGGTGAAGACGTTGTGGCTGGTATCCGTACACCGCAGCAAATCACAAAAGAAGGCTCCCTGCGCTGGGCTGCTCAGCAGGAAATCGACGAAGAAACCCGTGCCACGAAATATCCTTCTATGGAAGAGGCTATGCCTGAAATCTATGCGCAGCTTGATGCTTTGCAAGACAAACTCGAAAAGCACTACCATGATATGCAGGACATGGAGTTCACCGTGCAGGAAGGCAAACTGTGGTTCTTGCAGACCCGTAACGGTAAGCGTACAGGTACTGCCATGGTGAAGATTGCCATGGATTTGCTTGCCGAAGGTGAAATTGACGAGAAGACAGCGTTGGAGCGTTGCGAGCCCAACAAACTTGACGAGTTGCTCCATCCCGTGTTCGACAAGGACGCTCTCAAGGCAGCAAAAGTTCTCACACGTGGACTTCCCGCATCTCCCGGTGCAGCATGTGGACAAATCGTTTTCTTCGCAGATGATGCTAAAGAGTGGCATGAGGCAGGCCGTCAGGTAGTTATGGTGCGTATTGAAACCAGTCCCGAAGACCTCGCAGGTATGTCTGCCGCAGAAGGCATATTGACAGCCCGTGGCGGTATGACTTCACATGCTGCCGTTGTTGCCCGTGGTATGGGCAAGTGCTGCGTTTCAGGTGCTGGAGCCATCAATGTTGACTATAAGGCTCGTACCGTAGAAATCGATGGCGTCGTGCTCAAAGAGGGTGACTATCTTTCTATCAACGGTTCTACCGGAGAGGTTTATCTGGGCGAAGTTAAGACACAACCAGCCAAAGTTTCGGGCGATTTCGCCAAACTGATGGATCTTTGCGACAAGTACACCAAGTTGGTCGTACGTACTAATGCAGACACACCCCATGATGCAGAAGTTGCCCGCAGTTTCGGTGCAGTAGGTATCGGTCTTTGCCGTACGGAGCACATGTTCTTCGACAATGAGAAGATTAAGGCTATGCGCGAGATGATACTTTCCGAGACAGTGGAAGGACGCAAGAAAGCATTGGCCAAGTTGTTGCCCTATCAGCAGAAGGATTTCTACGGCATACTGAAGGCCATGGACGGACATCCCGTAAATATTCGTCTGCTCGACCCGCCATTGCATGAGTTCGTTCCCCACGATCTCGAAGGGCAGAAGGTCATGGCAGAAGAGATGGGCGTATCCGTACAGAAAATCCAGCAGCGTGTCAACAGTCTTAGTGAGCACAACCCGATGCTCGGTCATCGTGGATGTCGTTTGGGAAATACATATCCCGAAATCACAGAGATGCAGACAGAGGCCATTCTCGGTGCTGCAATACAGTTGAAGAAAGAAGGCTTCGATCCTCATCCCGAAATTATGGTACCGCTCATCGGTATCGTCAACGAGTTCGACTTGCAGGAAAAAGTCATCCGCGAAACAGCAAAGGCTTTGTTTGAGAAGGAAGGTATTGAGATACCGTTCCGCGTCGGAACCATGATAGAAATACCTCGTGCTGCTCTCACGGCAGATTATATTGCCAAGAAGGCTGAATATTTCAGCTTCGGAACAAATGACCTTACGCAGATGACGTTCGGTTATAGCCGCGACGATATTGCCAGCTTCCTTCCCGCATATCTCGATAAGAAGATTCTCAGCGTAGATC
>CAVDJG010000198.1:0-4634 GCA_963609005.1 Acidaminococcaceae bacterium | reverse complement strand
AACAAACGCCATACCGTCACGACACATTTTCCGACTGTCAACGCCCCGGTGTGCAACATACATCCCGGGCGACACAACGGACACAATCTTCAAGAAGGTTACGACGAAGAGAACTTTTATACATTATAATATATCTATAAAAATTACCAATCTATGGAAAAAGGAAGACAATCATTGACTTCTGCATGGAAGAAACGCTCCATGCAGACGTTGCCTCTGGCCGTAGGAATGCTGCTTTGCACCACAGGAGCAATGGCAGCCGACGGCATCGCCGGCTCTGTTTACGGAATCACCCCCCCATCTGCACAGCAGAACAATAGGATTACCGGACGTGTTGTTGACGCGTCGGGCGAGCCGCTCATCGGCGTCAGCGTAACGGTGAAGGGCAACAAGAGCGCAGGAGCAGTTACCGATGCCGACGGTAACTACACACTCAACGCCCCGGCCAACGCCACACTGGTGTTCTCGTATGTAGGTTACAAGACAACCGAGAAGGCCGTGGCAGGCAAAAGCGCCGTCAACATCACCCTCAACGAGGATGCCGAGCTGCTCAACGACGTGGTGGTAATCGGCTACGGTACGGTGCGCAAGGCCGACTTGGCAGGTTCGGTGGCCGTGATGGACAACAAGGCTTTCAAAGACCAGCCCATTACCCAGGTGAGCGACGCACTCCAAGGCCGTATGGCCGGCGTCAACGTGGTGAGCGACGGTATACCCGGCGGATCGGTGAAGATACGCGTGCGCGGAACCAACTCAATCAACAAGTCGAACGACCCGCTCTACGTTGTTGACGGAATGGTGCGCGAGTCGGGTCTCGACGGCATCAACCCCGAGGACATCCAGAGCCTGCAGGTGCTCAAGGATGCATCGTCAACCGCCATATACGGTAGCCGCGGTGCCAACGGTGTCGTGATCGTCACCACCAAGACCGGCGTAAAAGGCCAAAGCAACATAACCCTCGACGCATCGTGGGGATTGAGCAATGCCACACGCCTGCCCAAGATGATGGACACAAAGACCTATGCACAGGCACTCATCGACTATGCAGGTGTGAGCCAGACCGAAATGGCCGACTACCTGAGCGGCAAGAACGCCGGCATCGACTGGGTTGACACCATGTTCCGCACAGGTCTTACACAAAACTACAAGCTCGTGTTCACGAAAGGCACCGAAGGCATGCAGACATACATTTCGGGCAACTACATGAAACACGAAGGCACGATAGAGAAGAGCCAATATGAGCGCTACTCGGCAAAGGCCAACGTGAAGTTGAACCTCAAGAAATGGCTCGACGTGACATTCGACGTGAATGCTTCGCGCGGAATAGGCAAGGGCATCGGCGGCCTCGAAATGAGCGCCTACAACCCGTTGTGGATTGCCTTCAACTCATCGCCCACACGCACGATGTTCGACAAGGACGGCTACTACACATGGGACGACTATTGCACCATCCAGGCAAACGCCTACGGAACCATAGCCGACAACAAGAGCGAACGCCGCCACGACGTGTTGAACGGACACGTTGACCTGAAATTCAACATCGCCCCGGGCCTCACGTTCACGTCGAGCAACGGTGTTGACTACTTCAACAACACTTCCTACTCGTTCTCTACCGAGAAAGTGCAGGGCGCAGGAAAGAACAGCATGGGCAACAGCAACGCTCAGCGCACCATGTTGCAGTCGTCAAACAACCTCACCTACATGCACACCTGGAACAACACACACCACCTCACAGCAACAGGCGTGTGGGAAGCCACAAAGAGCAACACCCGCTCTATGGGCATTTCAGGATCGTCGCTGCAGACAGAGACAGTGGAATGGTGGGACGTGCAGAACGCCAAGACACGCGACGCAAGCAACAGCTACAGCGAATGGTCGCTGCTCTCGGGTGTAGCCCGCGTGATGTACAACTACGCCGACCGCTACATGCTCACCGGAACGTTCCGTGCCGACGGTTCAAGCCGCTTCACCAACAACAAGTGGGGCTACTTCCCCTCAATCGCAGCAGCATGGACAGTGAGCAACGAAAAGTTCATGGAAAGCACCCGCAACGTGATATCCAACCTCAAGATACGCGCCAGCTACGGAATTATAGGCAACCAGGATATCTCGGCCTACTCCACCCTTTCGCTCCTTTCTTCAACACAAACCTACTTCGGCACATCCAACGCCGTGACCGGCTACTGGGAGAACTCAATCGCAACACCCGACCTGAAGTGGGAGAAGACAAAGCAGTTTGACATCGGCTTCGACCTCGGTCTCTTCGGCGGACGCGTTGACTTGAGCGTTGACTACTTCAACAAGCAGACATCCGACGCCCTGCTCTCCACCAACCTCGCCAACTACCTCGGCGGAACAGCCTACATGATAAACGCAGGAAAGGTGGCCAACCAAGGTATTGACATCGCCCTCAACGCACGCATCATCGACAACGAGAACTGGTCGTGGACAACTTCACTCAACGGAACTTACCTCAAGAACGAAGTGAAGAAGCTCACCGCACAGCAGCCAATACTCTACGGCGGCTCGTTCCAGTCGGTAATCACCGACTGTACGATAATCAAGGAAGGCGAAGCAATCGGTACATTGTACGGCTACAAGTGGGCTGGCATCGACAGCGAAGGCTACGACACATATTATGCAGCCGACGGTTCGGTGACACGCACCCCGACAACCGACGACCGTGCAGTGCTCGGAAAGTCAACTCCCGACTTCACTCTCGGTTGGAACAACCAGGTGCGCTACAAGAACTGGAGCCTCAACGCATTCTTCAACTCGGCATTCGGCGTGCAGCGCCTCAACGCTCTGCGCTTCGCAATGAACTCGATGATTGGTAACTCGCGCATGTTTACCGACGCCGACTACATCAGCGAAATCGGCAAGACCATGCCCGACCCGCGCGTAGCCAACAACCAGTACTTGGGCAACTCCACCAAATTCGTGGAGAACGCAAGCTACCTGCGCTGCGAAAACGTGACACTTGCCTATGACCTGCCCAAATCGGTGGCCAAGGTTGCCGACTTCCGCTTCAGCTTCAGCGTGCAGAACCTCTTCACGATAACAAGCTACAAGGGCTCCAACCCGGCAGGATTCTCGTTCTCAAGCGACTACGGCGACCGCGCCAACGGTATCGACACCGGAACATATCCCACGCCCCGCACATTCACACTCGGCGTGAGAGCAACATTCTAACCACCACTTAATGGAAAAATACATGAAAGCAAATATTCTTACAGGCTGCATGCTTGCGGCCTCTATGCTGCTCACCACATCGTGCAGCGACTTCCTCACCGAAGACCCGAAGGGCAAACTCACGCCCGAAACATTCTTCTCCGACCAGCAGCAGCTCGACATGAGCGTGTATGCACTCTATGCCAAAGTACAGGCCTACCAGTGCAACTCCAACACTCTCATCACGAAATGCCAGGGAGACGACGTTACATCGACCACAGGATCAAACAAGGCGGCCTACCTTTCGTCTGACGCCTTCGAGACACCAACCGACACCAAGGGCGTGGAACAGACTTGGAGCAGGCTCTACACCATTATAAAGGCAGCCAACTCTATCATTGCCAACGCCGAAAAGGTGAAGACCACACAGGAAGAGAAGAACATAGCTCTGGGACAGGCTTACTTCTGGCGTGCCTACTGCTACTTCGGACTCGTGCGCGCCTACGGCCCCGTGCCATTGATTCTGCAGAACATTCCCGACAACAACACCACTCAGCTCACCAACGAGGAAGGCGTCTACAACCAAATCGTAGCCGACCTCACGGCAGCCGAGGCCTGCAACCTGCCCGCACAATACAGCGCAGCCAACCGCTCGATTGACGGCAGCAACATCTATGTTTCGGCACAGGCAGTGAAATCGGCACTTGCCGCTGTCTACCTCAACATGGCTGGCTTCCCGCTCAACAAGACCGATTACTACGCCAAGGCAGCCGACAAGGCCAAGGAAGTGATAACCGGCGTGAACAACGGCACCTACAAGCAGAGCTTGCTCGACGACTGGAACAACGTTTACTCCTACGGCATGAACCACCACAGCGAGACCATTCTCGGCATCGACTACAACGCCACCGCAGGCGGATGGGGCGAAGGCGACTCGCAGCTCACTTCCTGCCACCAGCTGGGCAACCTGCAGGGATGGGGCGACTTCCTCGCCGAGCGCCGTTTCTGGGCCGAGTTCCCCGACGGACCGCGCAAAGATGCAGTTTATGCCAAGACCGAACGCACCAACGACGGCTTCAACGTTGACTGGTGGGCAACGACCGACGGCAAGGCCTACGACGGCACCAACGCCGTGATTGCAGCCTACCGCCCCATGTTCGTGGCATTCACCGTGAACAAAGACGAGTCTACCGGACAGGCTGCCAAAGCCGCCTACGACTGCACGAAACCGTTCTGGGGCGGAATGTGCCTCGACAAACGCCACCAGCTCATACGCTACTCTGAGGTGATATGCTGGTATGCCGAAGCCGCAGCACGCGCCGGACAAGACCTTACTCTTGCCAAGAGCGAGCTGAAGAAGGTGCGCCAGCGCGCCTACAGCGACGCTTCGGCAGTGAGCGCAATCGACGCCATGAACGCCGAACAGCTCGCCACCGCAGCCTACAACGAGCACGGATATGAGG
>CAVDJG010000197.1:0-4688 GCA_963609005.1 Acidaminococcaceae bacterium | reverse complement strand
TGGTGTAAGATGTTATTCGAATGCTAACAAAAGTTATGTTATGCGGCATATTGCTTGTTGTTCTGATTATATTGTGTATCTTTGCAGAAGTTTACAGATATGGTCGATAAAGATTGTATGTGTAAATGTAAAAACCTAAAACGATAACAAATAGAATTATGAGCAAACTTATAGAACCAGAACATTATCATGCCCTTCTCGACATGCGCCAAACCGAGCAGGGCATAAAACTTATAAAAGAGTTTTTCCAGCAAAACCTCTCCACCGAGTTGCGCTTGCGCCGTGTCACCGCACCCTTGTTCGTGCTTCGTGGATTGGGAATCAACGACGACTTGAACGGAACTGAGCGGCCGGTCACGTTCCCCATAAAAGATTTGGGCGACGCGAAGGCCGAGGTGGTGCATTCGCTTGCAAAGTGGAAGAGGCTTACGCTTGCAGAATATGGCATTGAGCCTGGCTATGGAGTGTACACCGACATGAATGCCATACGTGCCGACGAAGAACTGGACAACCTGCACTCGCTATATGTAGACCAGTGGGACTGGGAGGCGGTGATAGTGCGCGAGCAACGCACGCTTACATTCTTGCGCGACATCGTTGAGCGCATTTATGCTGCGATACGCCGCACCGAATATCTCACATGCGAAACCTATGGCGTGATAAAGCCTTTCCTGCCCGAGAAAATACACTTTGTGCATAGCGAAGACCTGCTCGCGATGTATCCCGACATGACCCCGAAGGAACGTGAAGATGCCATCTGCCGCAAGTATGGGGCTGTGTTCGTGATAGGCATCGGCGGCAAGTTGGCCGACGGCACCAAGCACGACGGACGCGCTCCCGACTACGACGATTGGTCAACCGTGGCTCCCGAGAACGGTAAGGCGGGCCTTAACGGCGACATCCTTATATGGTATCCCGTGCTCGGACGCTCGTTTGAACTCTCGTCAATGGGCATACGCGTAGACCGTGAGGCGTTGCTCCGCCAGTTGGCAGAAGAAGGCGAGGAAAACCGCAGCCAGTTGTATTTCCACAAGCGCCTGCTCGACGGCACGCTTCCTTTGAGCATCGGCGGTGGAATAGGGCAGAGCCGTTTGTGCATGGTGCTCCTGCACAAGGCGCATATAGGCGAAATACAGGCAAGCATCTGGCCTGATGAGATGCGCCGCCGATGCAAGCAACTGGGCATGCCGCTTATATGATGCGCCTTATGCAGCTTTTTTATTTGCCGTTGTGTGTTTCTTTTGCTACATTTGCAGCATAAAATTCCAAACAGGTATAAAAGAAGAAAAGAATCTATGCACAATACAGGAAAAGTACTGACGGCTTTCTTGCTGATAGTGGCAGGCGGAATGCGGGCATTTGCCGGCAGCGACGAACTTACAATGATTATTGGCACCTACACCGACCAGAGCCTTTCTGACGGTATGTATATTTACCGTTTCAACCAACATTCGGGTGAATCGCGGCTGGTTGGTGACGTGCATGCAGGCAATCCCTCGTTTCTCATTGTCAACGATGCGGGCAACCGGGTGTATGCAGTGAGCGAATATGATGACGGACGGCAGGGCGTAGGCGCTTTTGTGCTTGACAAAGCAGGCGCGACTATGAAACCGATAGGGTTTCAAAAATGCGGCACGAAGGCCACGCGCATTGCCAACATGATGCCGGGGGCTGCTCCATGCAATGTGATGTTGTATGGCAACCATGTGGTGACATCGAATTATAACGGAGGCGACATATCGGTGTTTCCCGTTGACAATGACGGGAATATTGCTCCCGAGTCGCAATACTTCGATATGTACATGGATCAAAACGGAGTGGCAGCGCACATACATTGCTGTCAAATGGCTGCTGACAAAAAATACATGCTAGCCAATGATTTGGGCAACGACTGCATTTGGCGTTTCACGGTGGGCAGCGGCAAGGAGTTTCTTTCAAATCCCGTTGTTGCCTATCAGGCTCCCAAGGGCACCGGACCGCGACACCTCGTGTTCAACCGCGAGGGCAGCATTGCCTATCTCGTGGGCGAACTTGACGGCAGCGTGACCGTGTTGGCCTACAATGACGGAGTGTTGCGTGAGTTGCAGCGCATACAGGCTTCGAAGACACGCACTGCTGGGAGTGCTGACATACACTTGTCGCCCGACGGGCGTTTCTTGTATGCATCGCACCGGCTGACCGACGAGGGATTGTCGGTGTTTGCGGTTGACCGGCATTCGGGACTGCTCACAAAGATCGGCTTCCAGTCCACTGCCGCTCACCCGCGCAATTTCGCCATTACGCCAAACGGGCGTTTTGTGCTTGTGGCATGCCGCGACAGCAATGTTGTGCAGGTGTATAGGCGGAACAAAAAGACCGGACTTCTTACCAATACGGGTAAAGACATAACAATGGGAAAACCCGTTTGCGTGCAGTTCGTAGGCAAATGACACCGGCACAAATGTCTTTGTGATGCCGATTCGGGCGGTTGCCTGATAACGTGTGAACCGTAGATATCAAAAACATAAAGCGGGAATGAGGTTATTATGCCTTCTTCCCGCTTTTCGTTTTGTGCAAGTATTGCCGATGGAGGGCGCTTGTGTCAGATTAGTTCAAGCTCGAGTGCATCGCAAAACTTGCGTGCCTCGTGGTTCTGTATCAGTTCGTCAAACACCTCTTTCTTGGTTTTGCGTTTGGCAATTTCATCGGTTTTGGCCAGACGCATTGTCAACGTTATGTGCCCGTTGTGCAAGGCCACGGCCAATGTTTTGCGTATGCGCCCTGCAATGGCATTCATTTCGTTGAGCAGCATCTCGTTGTCGGCGAGTATTTCAATCTCGGGAAACGACGTGATGCGTGGCTTCGTGTTTTTCATTCTCGATGCGAGTGCCACCATTTTCGTGGGCATGCGGTTGCACATTGACAACCATTGCAGTTCGAGAAGGTCTTGTGAGAAATATTCATTCTCGTCCTTGTTGGTCACTTCAACGTCGCTCACGCTTTTTTTCTCTTCCTTGCGGTTGAGCGATGCAAATGTTATGCCTATGCTCGACAGTTTCACCCGTTTGTGCGCCGTTGGCCCTTCGGGGGCTGCTGCTTGCGCCGCGGGTGTGGCATAGGCATTGGTGGAGTGGGGTGTAGCACTTTCGGGTGTGGAGCGTTGTTGCGCCGCAGCGCCGTTGGCGGTGCTTTTACCGGAGATGGCCACCTGCTGGGTCTCTGTGTTCCGGGGCATCGTCAACAGTTTAAACAGGGTTTTCAGTCGCTTGGGGCTACGCCCCGCGCCGGCACTGTCGTCGTCGGGCTGTGTGATTTGTGCAATCTGTATCAGCGTGAGCTCCACGAGCAGGCGTTTGTTGCTGCTCTGCCGGTAGCCCAGGTCGCATTGGTTCATTATGCGCAGAGCCTTATATAGAAACGACGTGGGGCACCTGCGCGCCTGCTCGGCATATTTGGTGCGTTGCTGGTTGCTCACTTCAAGCAGTGCCGTGGTTTTTTCGTCTTTGGCCATGAGCACGTTGCGCACATGCGATGCAAGCCCGTTTATGAGTCCACCGCCGTCAAATCCTTTTCCTATTATGGTGTTGAGCAACAGCATGATGTCGCTCACCTTGTTCTCCATGGCAAGGTCGGTAATGTGGAAATAATAGTCGGCATCAAGCTCGTTCAGGTCTTCTATCACCTTGGCGTAGGTTATGTTGCCCTGGCAGAAGCTCGCAGCCTGGTCGAAAATGGACAGAGCGTCGCGCATTCCGCCGTCGGCTTTTTGGGCAATGACATTCAGTGCCTCCTCCTCATAGGTTATGCCCTCTTTGTCGGCCACGCGTTTCAGGTGGTCGATGGTGTTCTGTATGGTCATGCGCTCGAAGTCGTATATCTGGCAGCGCGACAGAATCGTGGGCAAAATCTTGTGCTTCTCGGTTGTGGCGAGAATGAAGATTACGTGTGCAGGAGGCTCTTCCAGCGTTTTCAGAAAGGCGTTGAATGCAGCGGTAGACAGCATGTGCACCTCGTCGATGATGAACACTTTGTAGCGCCCTACCTGCGGCGGTATGCGAGTCTGCTCCATTAGCGACTTGATGTTCTCCACCGAGTTGTTGCTTGCAGCGTCGAGCTCGAATATGTTGTACGACCGTTGCTCGTTGAAAGCCTTGCAGCTCTCGCACTCGTTGCACGCTTCACCGTCGGCTGTTGGGGCAAGGCAGTTTATGGCCTTGGCGAAGATGCGTGCGCAAGTGGTTTTTCCCACTCCGCGAGGACCGCAGAACAGATAGGCATGGGCAAGTTTCCCGCTTTTCACCGCGTTTCTCAGCGTGGTGGTGAGGGCGGCCTGTCCCACCACAGAGTCGAAAGTGGTGGGCCGGTACTTGCGTGCCGAAACTATATATTCTCCCATTGTTTATTTCGGTTTGAGGATGATTTGTATGTGCAAACTTACTATAAAAAAATCTATTTTCATATGTAAAACTGAAAAAAAAATGGTAAGTTTGCACCTAAATTTGCATAAATGAGTCGTCTGACACCTATATTGGCTCTTGTGAGTCATTACAAATATGCCATTACCATTGTTGCCGGAGTCCTGCTGGTGGGCTTTGTCGACGACAATAGTTATATGCACTCGTTGCAGCTCAAAATGCGCATAAGCGACCTTGAAGCCGAAATCGAAAAGTATAACGCGCAAAACGATGCCGACATGAAGCAGTTGCAGG
>CAVDJG010000196.1:0-4703 GCA_963609005.1 Acidaminococcaceae bacterium | reverse complement strand
GTTTTTCACGGCTTCGCCCATCTCGGCGAATGTCTTGTCGTGGCCTTCGGGCACGAACACCGGGTCGTAGCCGAAGCCGCAGTTGCCGCGCCGCGCGGCGGTTATGGTGCCCTCGACGGTGCCCTCGAAGAGGGTGAAGTCGGCTTCCTCGCAGCTGCGCGCGAGTGCTATCACGGTGCGGAAGCGTGCCCTGCGGTCGGCGTTTTGGCCGAGCCGTGCGAGCAGTTTGCGCATGTTGGCCTCGGAGTCGTGGCCCTGTCCGCCGGCATAGCGTGCCGAGAGCACTCCCGGTTCGCCCCCGAGCGCGTCAACCTCAAGCCCCGTGTCGTCGGCGAAACAGTCGGTGTGGTAGTGCGTGGCCACATGGCGCGCCTTCAGAATGGCGTTGCCCTCGAGCGTGTTGGCCGTTTCGGCTATGTCGTCGTGGCAGCCTATGTCGGCCAGCGAGAGCACTTCCACGCCTGGGCCGAGTATGCCGCGCATCTCGTCAAGCTTGTGTGGATTGTTGGTTGCGAATACTATTTTCATGTTCTTCAATCTCCTTCTGGTGTTGTTTCTTTATCTTTACCTTTATCTGGTCGAACCCTTCGCCGTAGACTCCGATTACGCTGCTCTGGCTTACGAAGGCTCGCGGGTCGATGGTTTTTATGAGGCGGAATATGAGCACCGACTCCCTTTTCCTGGCAAGGAGGCAGAGCACCTTCATTTCCTTGCCCGTATACCATCCGTGGCCGTCGAGAATGGTGAGCGTGTGGTCGGTCTTGCGTGTTATGGCCTCGGCTATCTTGCGGTATTCGCGCGAGAAGATGAGAAACTGCACCGACTCGCGCCGGGCGTTCATCACATAGTCGAGCATGAAGCACTCAATGCCCATTGTGCACAGGCCGAACACCACTTTGTGGCAGCGCTCGAGCTCGTTGCCGAACTGCGGTATGAAGAGACACGAACCGATGATGCACAAATCGACCATGATGAGCACCGTGCCGAGCGAGAAGTCGTGGTATTTGTTCACCACGGCTGCTATGATGTCGGTGCCGCCGGTGGAACCGTTGTTGAGGAACACTATGGCCAGCGACGTGCCGGTGAGCATACATCCGATGATGAGCGACATGAATTCCTGGCCCGGACCGAGCACCTGTATGAAGCGGCCGTCGCTGCCCATCATTACCTTCTGTGCTGCCCAGAGCATCACCGAGAGTGCCAGGATGGCGTAGATGGTCTTGAACATAAACCTGAATCCCAACACTTTGAGTGCCACGGCGAGCAGTGAGGCGTTGATTACGAAGTAGCTGTACTCTATCGGTATCTTGGTGGCATAGAAGATTATGGCCGACACGCCGGTGACGCCGCCGGTAACAATCTCGTAGGGCAGTAGAAACACTGTCCACCCGAAGGTGTAGAGCATTAGCCCGAGGGTTATGAACACATAATCTTTTGTCTCGTTCCAGATATTCTTTTGTCCTAATGTCATTGGTTGTTTGTTGTTGAAGGTTTGTGTCTTTTATGGGGTTGGTGCGGCATGTGGCCGCATTGGGGGTGTGGGCGCGGTGTCGCGGCCCGTCGGCGGTCAGGCGGCGGTGGCGTGCCGCCTGCCTGCCGCGGCCGTCATTTCACCACGACGTTGACTATGCGCTTGGGCACTACGATCACTTTCACGACGCGTCCCGTGCCTATGTATTTGGCGCTCTGCTCGTCGGCGAGCACTGCTTTCTCTATGTCGGCGTTGCTCGTGTCGGCGGCGAAGCGTTTCTGGAAACGCGCCTTGCCGTTGAACGATATGGTGAGCTGCATTTCGTTTTCCACGAGATATTTCTCGTCCCATGCGGGCCATGCGGCGTCGCACACGGTGCTTTCGTGTCCGAAGGCGTGCCAGAGCTCTTCGGCCACGTGCGGGGCAAACGGCGCGATGAGCACCACGAGCTTTTCGAGCACTTCGCGCGAGCGGCATTTCTGCTGCTGCAGCTCGCCCACGGCTATCATGAATGCCGATATGCTGGTGTTGTAGGAGAACTGGCTGATGTCTTGCGTAACCTTCTTTATGAGCTTGTGCAGGCTCTTCATCGACTCGGCCGAGGGCGAGCTGCCGTCGGGCAGGAACTCGTCGGTGCGCGTGTCGTAGTAGAGGTTCCACAGTTTCTTGAGGAAGCGGTGGCAGCCGTCGATGCCGTTGGTGTCCCAAGGCTTGCTCTGCTCCACGGGGCCGAGGAACATTTCGTAGAGGCGCAGCGTGTCGGCTCCGTATTTCTCTACTATCATGTCGGGGTTGACAACGTTGAACATCGATTTCGACATCTTCTCAATGGCCCATCCGCACACATACTTGCCGTCTTCGAGCACGAACTCGGCGTCGGCATATTCGGGCCTCCATGCGCGGAATGCCTCGATGTCGAGCACGTCGGCATGCACTATGTTCACGTCGACGTGTATGGGTGTGACGTCGGCATACTGGCTCTTGAGGCCGAGCGAAACGAATGTGGGGTGGTCTTTGCCGGTGTTGTTGATGCGGTAGACGAAGTTGCTGCGGCCCTGGATCATGCCCTGGTTGACGAGTTTCTGGAACGGTTCTTCCTTGCACGACACTCCCATGTCGTGGAGGAACTTGTTCCAGAAGCGCGAGTAGATGAGGTGTCCGGTGGCGTGTTCGCATCCGCCCACATACAAGTCCACGTTCTGCCAGTAGGCATCGGCCTCTTCCGACACGAGGGCCTTGTCGTTGTGCGGGTCCATGTAGCGCAGGTAGTAGGCCGACGATCCTGCAAATCCCGGCATGGTGGACAGTTCGAGGGGGAACACCGTCACTCCGTCGATGAGTTTCTTGTCAACCACTGTCTCCGAGGCGGTGTCCCATGCCCATTTCTCGGCGTTTCCGAGCGGCGGCTCGCCGGTTTCGGTGGGCTTGTAGTGCGACACTTCGGGCAGCTCGAGCGGCAGGCAATGCTCGGGTATCATGTAGGGCATGCCGTTCTTGTAGTATACGGGGAATGGCTCGCCCCAGTATCTCTGGCGCGAGAATATGGCGTCGCGCAGGCGGTAGTTCACCTTCACGCGGCCTATGCCGTGCTTGGTTACGAATGCCTTGGTGGCGGCAATGGCCTCTTTCACGCTCAGGCCGTTGAGCGAGAAACCGTCGAGTGTCTGCGTGCCTTCGGCCGGCGAGTTGCACACGGTGCCTTCCTTGGCGTCGAAGCTCTGCTCCGACACGTCGGCGCCCTCGATGAGCGGCACCACGGGCAGGCCGAAGTGCTTGGCGAAGGCGTAGTCGCGCGAGTCGTGGGCGGGCACTGCCATGATTGCGCCCGTGCCGTATCCGGCGAGCACATACTCCGAAATCCACACGGGGATGTTGTCGCCCGTGAAGGGGTTGACGGCGTAGGAGCCGGTGAACACGCCCGTAACTGATCGGTTGGCCATGCGGTCGAGCTCGGTGCGCTTCTTCACATAGGCCAGATATTCATCGACGGCGGCTTTCTGTTCGGGTGTGGTGAGCTTTTCCACGAGTTCGCTTTCGGGTGCGAGCACCATGAAGGTCACGCCGAAAATGGTGTCGGCGCGTGTGGTGAAGACAGTAATATGCCCCTCTCCGTCTCTCCCCGTCGGGGAGAGGGCGTTTTGGTTTGCTGCGGCTTCTTGCCCGTTTGAGGAGATGGTTTCCTGCCCGTTCTTGTTGTCGTTGGTGTTTAAATCCAGGTTTCCTTTTATTTCACTGACAACGTTTTCTGTGTCGTGCAGCACCTGTTCGTTGCTGAAACGTATGACCTTGAAACCTGCCTGGGTTAGGAACTCCGTGCGCAGAGCGTCTGCCTCTGCCTGCTCTGGCGTGTTGTGATAGCCGCCGTCGATTTCTATTATAAGCTTACTGTGCAGGGCAACGAAATCAACGATGAAGTCGCCGATAATATGCTGTCGTCTGAATTTGTCGCCCAAATTGTTTCCACGCACTATTTCCCAAAGTGCAGCCTCTGCCTCTGTGGAAAACTTGCGGTTGTGCTTGGCGTTCTCTTTCAGCAATCCGTAATTGAAAGGATGGGCTGTCTTGAACTTGTTCCAGGCTTTCTCAAGCTCTTTCTCTCCCCCGACGGGGGAGTTGGAGGGGGCTATCTTGAATTGCATTTCGGTGCCTTCGCTTCGGCCTATCCAGTTTTTCTGTGTTTCTTTTATGCTGTCGCTCCAGTCGATGGTGTCGAGCCCGTCGAGCAGGCGCTGTGCGTAGGCCGACACGCGCAGGCACCACTGCATCATTTTCTTCTGCACCACGGGGTAGCCTCCGCGCACCGACACGCCGTCAACAACCTCGTCGTTGGCGAGCACCGTGCCCAGTCCGGCACACCAGTTCACCATGGTTTCGCCCAGATAGGCTATGCGGTAGTTCATGAGCACCTGCTGCTTCTTTGTCTCGTCATAGGAGTTCCACTCCTCGGCGGTGAAGTCGAGCTGCTCGCCCTGCGCCACGGTGATGCCTACGGAACCTTTCTTCTCAAACCGCTCCACGAGCTTTTCAATGGGCATGGCCTTCTGGCATGCGGTGCAGTAGAACGAGTTGAACATCTTTTCGAAGGCCCACTGTGTCCAGTGGTAGTATGCGGGGTCGCAGGTGCGCACCTCGCGGCTCCAGTCAAACGAGAATCCTATGTTGTCGAGCTGCTGGCGGTAGCGTGCTATGTTGGCCTCGGTGGTCACGGCGGGGTGCTGTCCCGTCTGTATGG
>CAVDJG010000195.1:0-4716 GCA_963609005.1 Acidaminococcaceae bacterium | reverse complement strand
GCTTGCCGGAGAGCGGTATCTCGCCGACAAACGGCACGTTGAGCGTCTCCAGGTCTTTGCGTGAGCGCACCGTGGTGTTGATGAGCTCGCGCAGAATGATGATGCCGGCCGGCACGAGCAGTCCGATGAGGAACGCCATCATCAGCACCCGGCTGTCAACGGGCGTTGTGGCACCGCCGCCCATGTGTGCCGGCTCAACCACTTTTGTGTTGTAGGCGGTGAACGCCTGCGACATCTCGTTCTCCTCGCGCTTCTGCAAGAGGAAGGTGTAGAGCGACTCCTTCACCTTCTGCTGGCGCTCCTCCGAGATTAGGAACTGTGCCTGCTTGGGGTTGGCGGCAATCTTGGCATTGGCCTCGGCCTTGGTGCTCTGCGAACTTGTCTGCTGTTGCTGCAACAGGGCTATCTCGTTGTCGAGGGTGTGTATGATTGCACGGCGCATCACGCTGAGGCTGGCCTCGAGGTCCATCACGATAGGGTTCTGGGCAGAGGAGTTGGCCACATATTTGTTGCGCTTGAGCAGCATCTCGTTATACTCGTTTATCTGCGACTGTATGCTCGAGTTGCCTATGCCTGAATTGGAGGGCAGGAGCTGGTTGCTGTGGCGCTCGTCGAGCAGGTTGGCGCGTATGTATCGTGCCATGTATATCTGGTTGCTCAACTGGTGGCTCTCCTCGGTGGCGGCGGTGCTCTGGTTCATGGCCTGTGCGCCGAGTGCACCGACATCGGGCATGAGGTTGCGCGCCTTGTAGTTGGATATGGTGTTGTCGAAATGCCCCAGTTCGCCCTCGATGACAGAGAGACGCTCTTTGATGAAGTCGTTGGTGGCGAGTGTGATGCGGTTGCGGTCGTTCACCCATGCCTCGTTGTAGACGGCCACGAGGGTGTTGAGCACATCGTTAGCGCGTGCCACGCTTTGGTCGCGGTAGGTAATGTCGATTACCGACGAGTTTTTCACGCCCACATTCACAGCGAGTCCGCCACGCACTTTGTTGGTGGCAGCAGCCTTCGAGATGCGTGTCACCTCAATGTCGTCGGCAAGTCCCTTCACATAGAACGGCGACGGGTCGATGTGCACCTTGCCTATGGGCAGACTTGCCGTTTGTCCGAGTTTCATCGACAATGTCTGGCTGTAGGTCTTGCCGTCGCGCTGCATACCGCTCACGACACACTGTCCGTCGGCCTGCAGCTTGAGGTGGAAAGAAGCCGTGGTGTTGTCGTCGTAATCCTCGAAGGTTACTTTCACCGGCAGGTCGAGGCCATAGGCCACGTCATCCTTAAGCGCACCACGGTGATAGCAGCTCACATCAAGTCCAAGTCGCTGCGCCACTTCCTCGGCCAGCGGCGATGAGGTGAGCACCAGCATCTCGTTGGTGAGACTCGACGGCGCATCGTCGACGCCCATTTCCTGCAGTTGTTTCTCGGCATTGGTGGAAGCCTTGCCGTCCTGCTTTATCATGATGCTCGTGGTGCAGGTGTACACCTTGGGTGTAGACTTTATATACCATACGGCATAGCAAAGTGTTACGGCAAGCGACAAAACAAACCATTTCCACTGTGCCAGACAGAGGAAAAGGATGTCGCGCACCTGCACCAGCACGTTGGTCTGGCTATGCACGGTCTTTGTGGCAGTTGTTTTGTTTTCAGCACTTGCCGACATTGTCGGGGCTGAATCCATTTTTCGTTGCATAATGGTGTTGCGTTTCAGTTATGGTGTGTTCAGTTGTTGCAGAGGAGTATTAACCACGAATATAACGAAATCCGCCGAAGGCCCACTGACCAACGGGAAGTAATTTGACGAATAGGTTATACTGTGCGTATTCGTATAATTCGTATAATTCGTGGTTAGAAAAACCGCATTTGAGGGAGTATTAACCACGAATATAACGAATTTGACGAATGGGTCGTAGTGCGCGTATTCGTATAATTCGTGGAATTACTTCCCGTTGGTCAGTGGGTCTTCGACAAATCTCGTGGTTAAAAAACCACATTGAGGTCTACTAACCACGAATCTCGGGTTCCCTACCAACGCCGCGTATGCGGTTTATTTCACGAGGAAGTTGACGATAGTGATTGCAAACGAGGCGAGGCCCATCCAGAAGCCGGGCGTGTTGAACATGTTGGCGGTGGGAGTAGACTCATTGGCCTTCTTCTGCGTCGGCTCGACATAGATGATGTCGTTCTGCTGTATGTAATATACAGGCGAGGAGTAGACACTGCGCGCATCGGTGAGGTCTACACGGTAGGGAGTCTGCACGCCGTCCACGGTGCGCAGCACAGTGACATTCTCGCGCTTGCCGTCGATGGTGAGGTCGCCGGCTTCGGAGATTGCTTCAAGAATGGTTACCTTGTCGCGCGTGATGGGTATGCGTCCTTTTGTGCCAAGTTCGCCGAGTGCATAGAAACCCATGTCGGCATAGTCAACCGAAACCACGGCATCGCGCACGAAATTGCCCGAGAGCAAACGGTATTTTATCTCGTTGGCCACATCAACACGCGACTTGCCTACCACAGAGATAAGCCCGAGCGTGGGGAAATCTATTTTGCCCTGTTCGTCAACGGTGTAGGTTGTCAACGTTTGCGAACCGCCTGTCGATGTGCTGCTGTTACTGTTGTTGATGTTGAAAATACGCACCAATTCTTCGTCGCGGCTGCTCACCGCAATTCTCAGGCGGTCGCCGGGCTGCAACTTGATTACCTTGCCCTCCTGCACCTCAACGGCAACGTTGCTGGCCAGGTTCTGCATATAACTGATGTTTGTCGCACTCTTGCACGATGCAAGCAGCAGCACGACAAAAGCAAGCAGTGTGTAACCATAAGATGTGTGTCTGTTTTTCATCTTTGTTGAATGTGTTTTTTATTCTATTATATATTAATGTATAGTCGTTATATTTAAAGGCATGCCACGCCCATGAAGCCAAGGCTTCGGTTGGCTAAACGAAACTGATGTATTCAAGCTGCACTTCAATGGCAGCCACTATCAGATTGGGTATGCTCACAAGAATGCGCTTGCGCTTCGATCCTTGGCATTTGAGCAGCTTGCCCTCATAGCCGTCGAGCTGTCCGCCCACGATGCGTACCTGGCGGCCTATCATGTCGGCGGTTATCTCCTCAGGACTGTAATACTCGGGGTTATCCACCGATTGCACGGCCTTTACAAAGCGTTCCATCTCACGGTCGCTCACCACCATGGGGCGCTGGTAGCCGCCACGCACATAACGGTATTGCAGGGTTGGAACAGTTATGCACACGGAGTCGATCGTCTCACGGTCGGAATGCACAAACACAAGGTCGGAGATATAGGGACGCTCCTCGCGCAGCTTCTTCCCCTTCCGGGTGACAATGCGCCAATGCATCGGCGTAAATGTCTCGATGCCCAGTTCGGGAAGTTGCAGGTAGGCAGGAGTAAGTGAGTTCGGGCGTTTCAAGTCGCGCATCACAAACCACTGTTCTTTTGGGGAAGTCATCTCGGGTAGCAAACTTTAAACGTCCTTGAAAAGAATACGTGAGAATAGGTTCAGGGCATATTTTCTATTCCTGCCCGACCGCGCAAAATCGCATATTTCAAGCAGTTACAATATTTCCAGTTAAAACCTCCAAAATTCAGAATATAGCCTGACAATGTATCAACCAAACAATACACGTCAAGCCAACGTGTAAACCCTATCCTCTTTATCTCGTCTTTTCTTTATTAAACTTCATGCAAAGTTAAGGTTTTTATTGTAATTATGAACAACTTCTCTTCTTTTTTTGCCCGATGCCTGCTTCTTTGTAAACTTTTCGTAACGTCATGCGTATTTCTGCATATCAGCACTTTGCAAGGCAGGACATCATCACAACTGCCCGACCTTTTAAAAAGCAAAACCAAACGACTGTTAAATGATTATTTTAACACACACTTTTGCATCGTATTTGTCACAAAAACACTAACTTTGCCACCAGGTTATAAACAAACCGAAACAAACTGCACTACAATAACAATCACTAAATAAAAACAAGAAAGACATGAAGAAATTATTCATTTTCGCCGCTGCACTTGCACTCACATTCACAAGCTGCGGCAACAAAGCACAGAACAGCCAGGCCAACGCCGACTCTACCGAAATGGCCGACACAACGGCAGCAACCGACGAAGCCAATGCCGAACTGTCAAGCGAATCGCAGGCAACTGTTGAAAACCTCACAGCCGAGCTTCAGAAAGCCGTGAACGCCAAGGATGCCAAAGGCACGATAGCCACACTTGCCAACCTTGAAACGATATACAAGAACCTCGTAGAGGCAGGCAAGCTCGAAGAGGCAAAGGCTTACGGTTCGGCAATAAAGAAATTCCTCAACGACAATGCCGAGTCGATTAAGAACGTGGCAAGCGGCAACACAACCGTGGCAAGCCTCGTAAACGGCATTGCCAACCTGCCCACATCGGCCGCAACTACTGCCGACGAGGCCAAGAAAGCCGTGGCAAGCGACATCGTGAACCTTGCATCGCCCACAATAGCCAAGGGCGCAACTGCCGTGGCAACTGCAAAAGCTGCCGCCGAAGCCGTTGAAAACGCTCCTGCAACAGTGAAGGCCGCCGCATCGGCTGCTGCATCGACAGCCGCAGCTGCTGCCGAGAAGAAGGTGAACGACGAGGTGGACAAAGGCAAAGAAAAGGCCAACAAGGCCGTGAACGACGCCGTTGAGAAAGCCAACAAAAAGGCCAACGAGGCCGTTGAC
>CAVDJG010000194.1:0-4729 GCA_963609005.1 Acidaminococcaceae bacterium | reverse complement strand
CCATTGGTATTATCACGTCCATGCGGTTCTCGTCGGCATAGAGTCCGAGGCGCGACAAAAGCCGGTACAGGCTCGTGTCGTGGCCGAAAAGCAAGTCGGCAGCACAGTTTCCAGTGGCAACGGCACTGTCGGCACTCTCCACGATGTGCTTCCACAGCGATGCCGCGCAGCGTTCAGGCGTGCCGTGGTTGGCCGGGTTTATACCGTTGCACAACTGCATGCGGCGGTTGTTCATGTCGTAAATCTGGCGCATCTCGCGCTCGGTGAATAAGTCGTAGAGCGAGATGCCTATGTCGGTGTTCTGCATGTCGCTTGCAATGGTGTGCAGTTCTTGTGCCACGTCGCGCGCATTTATGTGGCTATAGTCGGTGAAAAGCGAGCGCATGAGCCTTTCGGGCTGCATTGTCCACTGGTTTTGCGTGCTGTCTTCGAGGGCGTGTTCCTCGGGCGATGTGTAGGCTATGTAGGCCATGTAGCGTTGTCCCGTCTCGGCCGACATGCTCAAATGCGGAAACATCTGCCCCAGTTGCGCCACAAATGCCGTCATGCTCATGGCACACCGCAGCACGGTGCTCGACTGGGCACGCACGCGATCGCCGCCGTAGAACACTTCGGGATAGTTCTCGGCCATGCGCCGTGCAAGGTCGCGGTGTTGTCTTGCACCTATGGCGGTAAGTCCGCCGGCCCTGCCGCGTGCGTCGTCGTGTATGGCGGCGAGCCTCCGCCGCACGTCTTTTCCGAGTGGGGTGAGGCGGAGTGTGTCGGCAAATGCGCTGTCGATAGCGTCGTATCGCCGTTCGTCGGGCAGCCACCGCGAACCGTGCCGGGCGAACATGCTTATGTAGAATGGTGTGTAGCCCTCAGGGGCGGGCGTTGCGGTTGTTGTGTCGGGGGCGGGGTAGGCGGCATACACGCCGCCGTAGTGTTCCCACTGGGCCATGGCCGTAGTGGCGGTGAGCACGGCCGCCAACAGGAATAAGATGCGTGCTAAGTGTTTCATCGTTGGTGCTTGTGGTTGAATGTATGAAAAAAGGGAACTGCCCATTGCATTGCTGACAGTTCCCTTGGCTTTGTCCTGGACGGTAGAAACCGTGTTCGGCCGGTTAATATCCTGCGTTCTGTGTCCAGTTGGTGTTTTCTTTCATCACGCTCTGCGGCACGGGCAGAATGCGGCAGGTCTTTTCAAATCGTGCGTCGGGGTTGCTGCGCACATGGAATCCGTATTCGCTTTCGAATGTGCCGAAGCGTATCATGTCGTTGCGCCGCCAGTTCTCGTCGAAAAATTCGCGTCCGCGCTCGTCGAGAAGTTCCTGCAACGATGGCGTGTGGTCTATTTGCGGCGCGTGCACATAGCTGCGTATCTGGTTGAAGAGCGACTGTGGCGTGTCGCCGTTGGTGGCTCCTGCGCCACGCATTATTGCCTCGGCCTTGGTGAGCAGGATGTCGGCGTAGCGGAATATTGGCACGTCGTTGCTCTGCGATCGGTTGTAGGCGCTGTATTCGTTGGGGTTGGGATAGAACTTGATGGAGCGCCATCCCTGCCGCCATCCGTCGGGTGTGGCTCCGCAGTTGAGCTGTGCCAGTCCGCCGTCTTTCAGCGTTATCGTTTTGGTGAGTTCGAGTTGCGCGCCCTTGTATATGTAGGGTTCGCCCGTATCTTCGCCCGTTATGGCATCGTGTATGTTCACTTTGCCGCCGAGCACGGCCTCGTTGCGGTCGTCGCCGGGCAGCGAGAACAGGTCGGCAAAGCAGGTGTTCATGGCGCAGATGCCGGCGCACGACTTGCTCATCTTGCCGCTGTAATAGCCGGTTGTGTCGCCGTTGTCGATCTTGCGGAAGGTGCGGTAGCGTCCGTAATACATGCCCGGGGCGTTCACCTTGTCGTAGGGCATGGCATAGATGAAGTCCTTTATTTGCGAACCGTTGTCATACATGAACTTCTTGCGGTAGGAGTCGCTCAGGTCGAAAAGTCCGCTTTTTATTATGTCGTCGCAATATTGCACGCAAGCGTCGAGCTTCTCGTTCTTTGTCGAGGCCGCGTCGTAGGCGGTTACATCGCCGCAGGTGTAGACACCCCAGTTGATGTAGAGTTTCACGAGTAGTGCCTCGGCCATCCATTTGTTGGGTTTGCCGTAGGTGGAGGCATCGTTGTCGGCCGACAGGTAGGGCAGGCATTCCTTCAGTTCCTTCTCTATGAATTCGGCCACATCCTTGCGTTTGTTGCGCTCCACGGCTTCGTTGTCGGCGGGAAGGTGGTCGAGAATGGGCACATCGCCGTAACTGTCCATGAGAATGAAGTGGTAGAACGCGCGCATCACGCGTGCCGGGGCTATGCTTGCAGGCTTGTCGCCGAGGTCGGATATTACTTTGTTGCATTTCGTTATGCCGCTCGCGAGGTCGGTCCAGTAGGCTGCCGGAAGGTCTTCGGCAAGGAAGGCGTGGAGCGTGGGGTGCACGTTTTCGCCGTTGTCCCAGTAGTCGCCGTCGTAGGAAACGCCTGTTGCCTCGTCAGACGAGAATGTCTGCACGCGGTTGTAGTCGTTGCCCAGTGCACTGCGGAACGCATAGTACACGTCAGACATCTTCGCCTCTATCGCCACGGGACTGTCGGGATATTCCGTGTATTTCGACTTTACATCGACATCAAGGTCGGTGCAGCTTGCCATCGACGCTGCAATGGCGGCCAGCAACGTTGTCTTTATTATATTGTTCATTGTGGTTTTCTGTTTTGTTTTGGTTTGAAAGTAGGTTCCTTTCATGTTCTGTTTCTGTCTTTGCATGCTTGGTGTTGCCGTTGCGGTTAGAAATTCACCTTGGCTCCAACCATTATCGTGCGTGTGCGCGGATAGTAGTTGTTGCGCCACACAATGCCCGGTGTGAGTCCGCCGAGGTTAACCTCGGGGTCAACACCCTTGAAGCTGGTGATCGTGAACACGTTGTTGCATGTGGCATAGACCGAAAGTGAGTTCACCCAGTCGGCTATTTTTCCGAAGTTGTAGGACAGTGTCAGGGTGGAGAGACGCAGATATGATCCGTTCTCCAGATAGCGGTCGGAAGGCTTCTGTGAGTTCACGTCGCCGTAACGCTGTTCGGTGAGAGCCTCGGCCAGCACGTTCTTGCCCTGCGATATGAGCGACACGGTGTTGTATTGGGCGCGCAAGCCGTTGAATATCTTGTTGCCTAAGACGCCCTGGAAGAACATGCCGAGCGACCAGTTGCGCCAGGTGAGCGTGTTGTTCCAGCCGAAGGTGAGCTTGGGCTGTGCGCTGCCTGTCTTCGTGCGGTCCTTGTCCTGAGGCTTTATTGTGGTTTCGCCGGTGCGCTCACCGGTCTTCTCGTCGTGCACATAGAACTGCGACACGCCGTCATCGTTGTATCCTGCCCACTCGTAGGTGTAGAACTGGCCTATGGGGCAACCCTCCATGAGCCGCTGCACATAAGCTCCCGTGTTGGCGGTTATCTCGGGTTCGGCCGCGTCGATGTAGTTCACCGAGTAGGTGGCATTGCTTAGTTTCTCAACAGTGTTCTTGTTGTGCGAGAGGTTGAGCGTCGTTGTCCACGTGAAATCCTTTGTCTGCACGGGCACTGCGTTTATGGTTAGCTCCACGCCCTTGTTGCTTATGTCGCCCACATTGGCGGTCATCATGCCGTAGGGGTAGCGGTTGGTTGACACGGGATAATCGTAGATGAGGTCGGAGGTGCGCTTGTCGTAATATTCAAGCGTACCGGTTAGGCGTCCGCCGAAGAACCCGAAGTCGAGTCCTACGTTGAACATTCCGGTGCGTTCCCACTTCAAGTCGGGGTTGGCATTGCTCAATGCGGCTATCGTGTGCATCTGGCTCGTCACGCCATTGGCATCGGTATACGAGAACCAGCCCGATGCTCCGTAGGTGCGCACGGCTGTATAGGCGTCGAAACCGAGCGAGTTGCCGCTCACGCCATAGCCCACACGCAGTTTCAGGTCGTCGAATATGTTGAGATTTTTTATGAAGTTTTCTTCGCTCAGACGCCATGCTGCCGACACCGACGGGAACGTTCCCCATCGGTTGTTCTTGCCGAATGCCGACGAACCGTCGCGCCGCACTGTGGCCTGGAAGTTGTATTTGCTGTCGAAGGAGTAGTTGATGCGGCCGAAGAACGAAATCATGCGGAGCGTAGACTCGGTGCCGCTCTCGATGCCGTCGATGCCGTCGATGCTGTTGGCATTGGTAAGGTTATACCATTTCAGCGCGTCGTTGTAGAAATTCTTCACCGTGAGTCCGAAGCCATCGTTGTTGTTTGACTCTTCCCACGAGTAGCCGAGCATGACGCCGAGGTGGTGTATGTCGGCGAAAGTCTTGTCGTAGTTGCCGTAAAGTTCAAACACGCTCTTGTTGTTCATGTAGGTGTTGCGCCGTGCCTGACCGTTGGTGTTCACAATCTGCGACTTTGTGGAGTGGTATTGGCTGTATGTGTTCTGGTCGGTCATGTAGGAGTAGTTGGCGCTGAGCATTAACTCCTTTATGATTTTAAGGTCGGCCTTGCCCGTAACCTGAAGCCGCTTGTAGACGGTTTTCTCGGTGTCTTCGTTGAGCATCGATACCGGATTGTAGTAGTTTGTTACCGATGTCGATCCATACCACGACCCGTCGGCGTTGCGCACGGGCTGCAGCGGCGAGAAATACACCATTGCGTCGGTGACGCTCATGCCCTTCACGCCGGTCACTACGCCCTCTGCCGTGGTCTGGTT
>CAVDJG010000193.1:0-4733 GCA_963609005.1 Acidaminococcaceae bacterium | reverse complement strand
CCGCACGCGGTTTATATGTGTCCACTCGCTGAGCTTGCTCTTGAAGTTGACTTCCTTGTAGGCCACCTTGTCGATGTTTATCATCTGTTCGAGGATGCGCTTGCGCATGAACCGCATGCATGCTTCGTAGCCCCGGTCGAGGTAGATGGCGCCTACGAGTGCCTCGAAGGCGTTGCCTCCCACATAGCTGTTGTGCGACGACGAGTGTCCGCTCGACAGCACGAGGCGGTCGATGCCCATTTCCTGGGCGAGGCGGTTGAGCGTGTCGCGCTGCACGAGCTTTGATCGCGTGTTGGTGAGAAATCCTTCGCGCTTGCCCGGGAAATGGCGGTAGACGATGTCGCCCACGGTGGCGTCGAGAATGGCGTCGCCCAGGAATTCGAGCCGCTCGTTGTTCACGGGCTTACCCTTTGCGTTGCGGCGGAACATGCTCTTGTGCATGAGTGCCAGCTTGTAGTAGCTTATGTCGTGGGGATAGAAGCCTATTATTTGGTATAAAGACAAATAAAGCTCCTTTTCCTTGCGGAAAGGGAGCCTTATTCTGTCTACGATGTTACTCAGCATATTTCTTGAATATTACGCAGGCGTTGTGTCCGCCGAAGCCGAACGTGTTGCTCAGCGCGGCGCGCACCTCACGCTTCTCAGCCTTGTTGAAGGTGTAGTTGAGGCTGTAGTCGATGTTCTCGTCGCGGTCGTTGTCGTCGTGGTTGATTGTCGGCGGCACGATGTCGTTCTTCACGGCGAGCACCGAAGCCATTGCCTCCACTGCGCCGGCGGCACCGAGCAGGTGGCCTGTCATCGACTTTGTAGAGCTGATGTTGAGCTTGTAGGCTGCCTCGCCGAACACTTGCTTTATGGCTTTTGCCTCGGAGATGTCGCCCACGGGTGTTGACGTGCCGTGCACGTTGATGTAGTCGATGTCGGAGGGCTGCATGCCGGCGTCCTCAAGGGCGTTTTTCATCACGAGGCATGCGCCGAGGCCTTCGGGGTGTGAAGCCGTGATGTGGTAGGCGTCGGCGCTCATGCCTGCTCCCACCATTTCGGCGTAGATCTTGGCTCCGCGTGCCTTGGCGTGCTCCAGTTCCTCGAGCACGAGGCATCCCGAGCCTTCGCCCATGATGAATCCGTCGCGGCTTGCGCTGAACGGGCGCGATGCGTGTTCGGGGTCGTCGTTGCGTGTCGAGAGTGCGTGCATGGCGTTGAAGCCGCCCACTCCGCTCTCGGTTATGGCTGCCTCGGCACCGCCGCTCACGATGGCGTCGGCCTTGCCCAGGCGTATGAGGTTGAACGCGTCGGCAAGTGCGTTGGTCGACGATGCGCATGCCGATGTGGTGGCGAAGTTGGGGCCGTGGAAACCGTAGTGTATCGAAATCTGGCCGGCTGCAATGTCGGCTATCATCTTGGGTATGAAGAAGGGGTTGAACTTGGGTCCGTTCTCCTTGTGTGTGGCATAGTAGCCCACCTCTTCCTCGAATGTCTTTATTCCGCCGATGCCTACTCCGAAGATTACACCGATGCGGTTCTTGTCGACAGCTTCCAAATCCATGCCGCTGTCGGCAACAGCCTGTATGGCGGCAACCATGGCGAGCTGTGCATAGCGGTCCATCTTGCGCAATTCCTTGCGGTCGATGTATTCTGCGGGCTTGAAATCCTTAACCTCGCAGGCAAACTGTGTCTTGAAATTTGAAGCGTCGAACAAAGTAATAGGAGCGGCTCCGCTCACACCGTCAACAAGGTTTTTCCAAGTTTCTTCGGGATTGTTGCCTACTGGCGTAACTGCGCCAAGTCCTGTTACTACTACTCTTTTTAACTCCATCTGGAAAAATTAAAGTTTATGGCTTATGGTTTATGGTTTATGGCACAAAGGGAAGTTTCTCCAAACTTGCCTGCCATTACAATGCGCACCATAAACTATAAACCATGAACCCAATTTATTATTGGTTGTTCTCAATGTAGGCGATAGCGTCACCAACGGTGGCTATCTTCTCTGCCTGGTCGTCAGGGATAGAGATGTTGAACTCTTTCTCAAACTCCATGATGAGCTCTACTGTGTCGAGCGAGTCTGCGCCAAGGTCGTTTGTGAAGCTTGCTTCGGGCTTTACGTCTGCCTCGTCTACACCAAGTTTGTCAACAATGATGTCTTTTACTTTTGATTCGATATCTGACATAATTTTAAATGTTTAAAATGTTTATAAAATATATTCTATTGAAAAAACCGGCTACAAAGGAACAAATTTTTATTTAACCGCGCAAATATTTCACACAAAAATGCTTATATTATTGCACACTCACCCGTATATTGTGCATAAAAACAACATTTTTCAGCACAAATGGTCTATCAATCACACGTTTCCGCAGCCGGAGCACGCAGCCGAACGAGATACTTCAACGGCCTGGAAAACGGGTGGGAAAAAGCGCCCGACGGGGCTTTTTCTTGGCACAGGAAGCAAAAAACAAAGGTTTTCCTTGGCTGTTCGCACTATTTCGCCTATTTTTGTAAAACCAAAGGTAAATCTTAATTTTAAAACCGACAAAACAAAACTATATATGTCTTTCGCACAACTCTGCAACAACACATTCAACCAGGCCATACGCGACTACCACATGAAGGACAGTGTGGACACCCCGATAAACAATCCCTACGAGCGCGACGAAATCGAGAACAGGCTCTACCTGAAATGCTGGATAGACACCGTGCAGTGGCATTTCGAGGACATCATACGCGACCCGCACATCGACCCCGCAGAGGCCCTGTCGCTGAAGCGGCGCATCGACCGGTCCAACCAGGACCGCACCGACCTCGTGGAACAGATTGACTCGTATTTCAGGCAGAAATACTCCGACGTGAGCGTAAGCCCCGATGCGCGCCTCAACACCGAGAGCCCGGCATGGGCCATTGACCGGCTGAGCATTCTCGCGCTGAAGATTTACCACATGCGCGAACAGACGGAGCGCACCGAGGCTACCGAAGAGCACCGCCAGAAGTGCGCGCAGAAGCTCGCCGTGCTCGAGGAGCAGCAGCGCGACCTCTCGGAAGCCATCAACCAGCTGCTCGACGACATCGCCGCCGGACGCAAATACATGAAGGTGTACCGGCAGATGAAGATGTATAACGACCCTTCAACCAACCCCGTGCTCTACCGCAAATGACCGCCTGAGGCGGCAACCCACCTGCAAATGAAAACCGATCACCTCCTCATAATGCGCTTCTCGGCACTCGGCGACGTGGCCATGACCGTGCCCGTGGTGGCCTCGCTGGCGCGGCAATATCCGCACCTGCGCATAACAGTGCTCAGCCGGCCGTTTGCCCGCCCGCTGTTCGACGGCCTCGCGCCCAACGTCGGCTTCATGGAGGCCGACCTCAAAGGCGAATACCGCGGCATGAGGGGGCTGAACGCGCTCTACCGCCGGCTCACCGCCAAGAAATTCACCGCCATTGCCGACATGCACAGCATTCTGCGGTCGGGCTACCTGCGCATGCGCTTCAACATCGACCGCTACCGCGTGGAGCACCTCGACAAGCACCGCCAAGAACGCCGGCGCCTCGTGGCTCTCGGCGCAGCAAAGGCCGCACCGCTGCCCACGGCATTCGAGGGCTACGCCGACGTGCTCGCACGCCTGGGCTACCCCGTGAAGATAGAGTTCGAATCGATATTCCCCGCAGGCGGAGGCAACATGAGGATGCTGCCGCGCGAAGTGGGCGAAAAGAAGCCGTTCCAGCAGTGGATAGGCATAGCCCCGTTTGCCGCACACCCAGGCAAGGTTTATCCCACACGGCTCATGGAGCAGGCAATAGCCGAACTCACGCGCCTGCACCCCTCGTGCCGCATCTTCCTCTTCGGCGGAGGCGAAGCCGAACACCGCGTGCTCGACGCATGGGCCGGGGCCTACGACAACGTGGTAAATGCCTCGCGGCTGCTCGGACAACTGCAGAGCGAGCTCGTGCTCATGAGCCATCTCGACGTGATGGTGAGCATGGACAGTGCCAACATGCACCTCGCGGCAATATGCGGCACTCGCGTGGTGAGCGTGTGGGGAGCCACACATCCCATAGCCGGGTTCATGGGATGGCACCAGGATGCCGCCCTCGCCGTGCAGACCGACTTGCCGTGCCGCCCGTGCAGCATCTACGGCAACAAACCGTGCCGCCGCGGCGACTACGCATGCCTCGCCGAAATAACACCGCAGCAGATTGTAGAGAAAGTGGAAAAAGTGCTCGAATGCAAGTAAACAGCCTTGTTGTTTTGCCGTAGCCTTGCTGTTTACTGTTGCCTTATTGTTTGCCGTAGCCTTGCACGCATTCGTCACACAAGCCACGCATTAGCCGTTGGTTAATGTTTTTGGTGCCGTTTTGTGCATACAAGCCCTGAAAGGGCGCAACAGCCATAGCCCAGGGTGAGCAGCGCGGCGTAGCCGTGATGCGTAACCCTGGGTAAAGTGTATGCATTAAGGCTGGCCTGTAAGGTCAGCACAACCATTAGAGTGTCATTTGCATTGGTTTTGTAAAGTATTGTGGTGAACTTTCAGTCCACCCTTGCCTTCTCACGTTAACCCAGGGTTACGTCGGTCGCTCTGCTCCCTCCTCACCCTGGGCTATTATTGTTGCGCCCTTGCAGGGCTTTGTGCTCAACAATTCCCACAAGCCACGCATTCATGCAGCTAAATTTTGAACACCCTACCTGAAAGGGGCGCATAATTCTTTATGATGTTGAACTATGCGCCCCTTTCAGGGG
>CAVDJG010000192.1:0-4768 GCA_963609005.1 Acidaminococcaceae bacterium | reverse complement strand
ATATTCCTCGTGCGTTTCGTTTTCCGAGGTGTCTATCCACGTCATTGGCGTGTCGCAGGTCGCGCAGAAAACCAATTTCGCCCTTGTCGTTGTCGCGCACGGTGGATATTATTATTATGTCGCGCTCCTGCCCCTGAAAACCGTCAACCGTGCCCACGCTTATGAGCCGCCTGAACGGTTTGAGCGCGGCGTCGGCCTTGATGAGGCGTCGCAGCAACTGCACCTGGGCGCGGTAGGGCGATATGAGTCCCACGTCGATGTGCTCGTCTTCGGCCCGCTGGCGGCCTATCTTTTCCATATACTGCCGCAGCGCGGCCACGGCGGCATCGGCTTCGGCGCGGTTGATGCGGCCGAAATTCTCGCCCACATATTCCTCGTGCGTTTCGTTTTCCGAGGTGTCTATCCACGTCATTGGCGTGTCGTAGTCGAGAATGCCGCGGTGTTCTACCGACGGGTGTGAAACCACCTGTCCGCCGTAGAACCATTCGCCGGGGAAGCGCATTATCTGCCCGTTCATGCGATATTGCACGTTGAGCAGCGTCACCGTGTCGGGCTGACATTCGGCCACGCGCTCCATGAGCGTGCGCCCCAGTCCGCCTTTGAGTGCTGCCAGGCTCTTCACGGTGGGCGGCAGTTGGCAGTGGTCGCCAGCGAGCACCACGCGCCGCGCCCGGCGCAGGGCTATCCAGCAAGCCGGTTCGAGAGCCTGTGCGGCCTCGTCGACGAACAGTGTGCCGAATGTCATGCCGTCGAGCAGGCGGCTGGCCGACCCCGTGAGCGTGCAGGCAATGACGCGTGCCTCGCCGAAGATGTCGGCATTGATGCGCACTTCGAGCTCGGTGGCTCGGCTGCTGAGGCGGTCGATCTTGTCGTGCCAGCCCGGTGTGCGTCGTTGCTGCCGCAGTTGGCGTATGGCCTTGCGCAGGCTCCACAGTTGCGGATAGTCGGGGTGGGCCTCGAAGCGCCGCTCATAGGTGAAGGAGAGCATCTTGTCGTCAACGCGCGTGGGGTTGCCTATGCGCAGCACGGCCGCACCGCGGTCTACGAGCCTCTCCGAAATCCAGTCAACGGCCATGTTGCTCTGCGCGCACACGAGCACCTGCGGCTCGCGTCTCAGCGTCTCGGCTATGGCCTCGACGAGCGTCGTTGTCTTGCCCGTTCCCGGCGGACCGTGCACCACGGCCACATCCTTTGCCCTAAGCACCTCGCCCACGGCATGCTGCTGCGAGGCGTTGAGCCACGGCATGGGCGGCGCCGTGAAGCCGAAGCGCGAGGGCGTGGCCGCTCCGGCGAAGATGTCGCGCAGGGCTGCCAGGCGGTTGCCGCGTGCAGAGATGGCACGGTCTGTTGCGGCAAACATGAGCCGGTAGCTCGTTTCGTCGAAGAAAATCTGCACGCCCACACGTGCGGTGCGCTGCAGCTCCAGCACCTTGCCGCTGTCGGGCAGAGCCACCACCATGCGGTTGGCCTCGGCATAGCTCACCGTGCCGGTGAAGTTGAAGTAGCTCACCTTGGGCTTCGCCCCCTCGCCGCCGGGCCCGAGCGTGAAGAAACACACCGGCCGCGACGGTTCGAAGTTGTGGGCCGTGTCGTCGCCGTCGGCACGCGTCAGCTCCACCACCGACTGGTTGACGGCGTTATACCAGCTTCGCCCCACGGCCGCCGGCCACCACGCGTCGCCGCGCCTCACCTTGCGCTCAATGCCCGTAGCCTCGGTCTGGCGGCGGAACTCCTCCTTCTCGCAGTTGTATTCAATGGCGAGAAGGGCGCGCAGGCGCATGAGATATTGTATAGGATTGTCCATATTTGTGTGCAAAATTAAAACATTCTTGTTAAATTTGCATCCATGATACAGCTTTTTGACCTTGCCGTGGGCTATCCTTCACCACACCGCGCCCGCAAGGCCGTGGCTTCGGGCATCAACGCCGAGGCCCTGCCCGGGCAGCTCACCTGCCTCATAGGGCGCAACGGCACGGGCAAGACCACGCTGCTGCGCACCATAGCCCGCTTCATGCCGCCCCTTGCCGGGCGCGTAGAACTGTGCGGGCGCGACGCTGCATACTACGACCGCACGGCCATGGCACGCACTGTGAGCGTGGTGCTCACCGACCGCGTGCATGCCCAGGAGGCCACGGCACGGCAGGTGGTGGCACTCGGGCGCGTGCCCTACACGGGTTTCTGGGGGTCGCTGTCGGCTGCCGACCGCGATGCCGTTGACCGTGCCATGAAGCTCGCCGGGGTTGAAGAGTTGGCCGCAAGGCGCTTCTCGTCGCTCAGCGACGGCGAACGCCAGCGCGTCATGGTGGCCAAGGCACTGGCACAGGAGGCCCGCGTGATGCTGCTCGACGAACCTGCCGCACACCTCGACTACCCCTCGCGCGTGCAACTCACGATGCTGCTGCGCCGCCTTGCATGCGACACCGGGGCCACGGTGCTGCTCTCCACGCACGACTTCGAAGTGGCGATAGGCACCGCACACCGGCTGTGGCTCACCCACGACGGGGGCTTGAGCCAGGGCACTCCGCACGATCTCGCCGCCGACGGCACCCTGCAACGATATGTAGAAGGCACGGCCGTGAGCGTAGACCCCGCCACGCTCGCCGTGGCAATAAATGCGAAGCACGGCAAAGAGAACGAATGAAAAAGGATAAATAAAAACAAAGCATAAGGAGAAAAAATATGAAAAACCAGGAATTTCTTGAACTTATAAAGACGCGGCGCAGCTGCCGCAAGTATGCCGACACACCCGTGGCCGACGACGAACTGCATGCCGTTGTCGAGGCCGGAACCTACGCCCCCACAGGCCACGGTTCGCAAGACCCCGTGATAGTGGCCGTGCGCGACGAAAAACTGCGCAGCCGCCTCTCGGCCATGAACGCCGCCGTGATGGGCAGCGAGGGCGACCCCTACTACGGCGCGCCCGTGTTTCTGCTCGTTTTCGCATCGGAAAGCAACGCCAACGCCGTGCAAGACGGTTCGTGCGTGCTCGAGAACATGATGCTTGCAGCCCACGCCGTGGGCCTGGCATCGTGCTGGATAAACCGCGAGCGCGAAATGTTCTCCACCGACGAGGGCCGTAGGCTCATGCGCGAAATGGGCTTGCCCGACGGACTTGTGGGCATTGGCGCCATAGCCCTCGGCCACGCCGCAGCCGAGCCCCGGCCCGCCAAGCCCCGCAAGCCGGGATGGCTCGTTGAACTGTAAGCCACGGCACCGCCGCCAAGGAAGCCTTGTTTGCAGCGCAAAGAAGGCTTCCCTGCAACACAAAGAAGCCTTGTTTGACTGCCAAGCAAGGCTTCTTTTTTGCAAAAAGGCAAGCCCGTGCGGCGCGAAAACCGTGCCCGCGGGCGCAAAAAGCGTGCAAAAAGGCGCAATGGTGCGGCCGCTCGCGATATTTTAATTAACTTTGCATAAATCATCGTTATAAAAAGAAAAGACACGACAGACACATGAAGAAACTGTTCATAGAGACATACGGCTGCCAGATGAACGTGGCCGACTCCGAGGTGGTGGCCTCGATAATGCAGATGGCCGGCTACGAGCTGTGCGACAACGAGGCCGAGGCCGAAGCCATTTTCCTCAACACCTGCTCCATACGCGAGAACGCCGAGAACAAGATATACAACCGCCTCGACACGCTGCATGCCGAACAGAAGAAAGGGCGCCGCCTCATTCTCGGCGTGCTGGGCTGCATGGCCGAGCGCGTGAGAGAAGACCTCATAGGCAACCACCACGCCAACCTCGTGTGCGGCCCCGACTCCTACCTCAACCTGCCCGACATGATTGCGCAGTGCGAGAACGGACACAACGCCTGCAACATTGAGCTGAGCACCACCGAAACCTACCGCGACGTGGTGCCGCAGCGCATAGGGCCCAACCGCGTGAGCGGCTTCGTGTCGATAATGCGCGGCTGCAACAACTTCTGCCACTACTGCATTGTGCCCTACACCCGGGGCCGCGAACGGTCGCGCGACGTGGAGAGCATCTTGCGCGAGGTGGCCGACCTGCGCGACCGCGGCTTCAAGGAGGTGACGCTCCTGGGGCAGAACGTGAACAGCTACGGGCTCACCCCGGCCGGAAAACGCGCCGAGGGCGGAGTGTCGTTTGCCGAACTGCTGAGAAAAGTGGCACGGTCGGTGCCCGAAATGCGGGTGCGCTTCACCACGTCGAACCCCGAGGACATGACCGAGGACATTCTCTATGCCGTGGCCGAAGAGCCCAACCTGTGCAAGCACATACACTTCCCGGCGCAGAGCGGGTCGTCGAAGATACTGCGGCTGATGAACCGCAAATACACCCGCGAGGAATACTTGAAGAAGGTGGAAGACATTCGCCGCATCATTCCAGGGTGCGGACTGAGCACCGACATATTCGTGGGCTACCACGACGAAACGCCCGAAGACCACGAGCTAACGCTCTCGCTCGTGCGCGAATGCCGCTTCGACTCGGCCTTCATGTTCAAATATAGCGAGCGCCCGGGCACCTACGCCGCCAAGCATCTGCCCGACAACGTGCCCGAAGAGGTGAAGATTGAACGCCTCAACCAGCTCATAAAACTGCAGACCGAGGTGTCGGCCGAGCAGAACCGCAACGACGAGGGCAAGACATTCGAGGTGCTCGTCGAGGGATTTTCAAAACGGTCGCGCGAGCAGCTCATGGGACGCACCGAGCAAAACAAGGCCGTGGTGTTTGCCAAGAACGGCCACCACATAGGCGAACGCGTAATGGTGAAGATAACGGGAAGCACAAGCGCCACGCTGCTCGGCGA